>NZ_JBLWEO010000050.1:0-9009 GCF_048287395.1 Candidatus Electronema sp. PJ
ACTGCCGCCTCCTCAAAACTCAAACCTTCACGTTCTTTGATTTCCATACTTTCCGGCGAAAATCTACTGAATAGGCCATAAGATTCAACTCATAGGATGAAAATGATTGCTTGATCATTTTATATCGCTGCGGCTATATCTTGCTGTTGCAACAGAGCTAGAACAGGCCGTTGCAGGGTAAGCTGGCTATCTTTAAGCCAAGGTTTGGAACGAGCTGAAGGAGCTTTTGCTCGTTCCGAAGCTCTTCCGGCTTCTTCCAAACCTGCTTTTGGACGTTCCCGAACAGCTTTTGTTCGTCCGAAATCTCTTCCTGTATCTTCATGAACAGCTTTTGGATGTTCAGGTAGAGTTTTTACTCGTTTAAAAGCTGTTCGCGGATGCCCACCAGGAGATTTTTGCGCATCCAAAACCTCGTTCAAAATGTCCATAAGCTCTTCAGGAATGAAGAAAAACTCTTCCGGGATGTCCTAAACGAGCTTTTGAATGTTGCCGAGCAGCTCTTGGATGTTCGCGAAGAGATTTTGCACGTCCAAAAACTCCTTCCGCATCTTCCCGAACAGCTTCCGCAGGTTCGCAACGCCCTTTTACTCGGCCCGCAGGCACATTTTTATTTGCCTGCCCTGGCCTTCTTGATAAGCTGTTTGGCAAACTTCCTCTCCATTTTCCAGCGGGACAAGGAGAGCTTGGCAAGTTTAGATAAAAGTCGCTGGGCTGACATGAAAACGGAGAGACAACATCTTCACATGCTCTGTCGTTAAAAGCTGTTTCCCTGCTAGAACGTCAAAAAGATAGTTTTCATCGCCAATTTCCGGCAAGTCTGCGGCAGTCATGTGGTGTTCTTCCAGCAGAAACCGAAGAACGTCTCTACCAAAGACATCTGGTTTCGGAAAATGATCTTCCTCATAGGCGTGAATCAAGGTGCCTAACATGTCGGTCAAATCATATAAAGGATGCTTTTCGTTATCTCCGACAATATCTAAAAGGCTAGTGAGCGTTTCTGTCGCTTGCTCGTATTGCTGCGGGGTGCGAATGGGGAAAAACGGGATAAGCATGTGCAGACTGCCCCATGCTGCTTCAAGGTGTTGAATAGCGATTGTCATTTTTTCCACCTTCCTCTGTCGTATTCGGCATGGGTCAGCACCTGCCGAACATAAATTTTTTGCCGGTTGAAATGAAGAGCTGCAATGAGCCGATATTTATTACCGCCGATATTGAACACGTAAAGCTCTCTGACTTTATCTACGCTGGGGAATATCCTACGCAGCGCATCAAAGCTGCCGAACTCGTTTGCCTCAAAAATTCGGAACCAGGCATCCAAAGCTGTCTTGCTATCAGGATGTTGCTGCGCGAATTCAAGCAATGCTTTGCGGGAAATTACGTGCATATTCTTAGATTACTTAAAGCTCACTTGTGCGAGCAAGTAAAGTTGCGTCTATAATTGCAGGATATCCTGCTCAAGGATAGTCCTCAACTCTTCCTTCGTTATTTCCTTATAGCCTGTTCGTTTGATCAAGGTGGTACGTATCTTCGATAGAACTTCCTCATCCAACAGCACATTAATAATGTTTTCTGTACTCAAAGCGCGAATCTTTTCCCAGCGTTGCTCCAGTAAATTTTTGCGGGATATGCCTTCTTTGGAAATCAGATAAAACAATTCTGCCTCTTCCCGATCCAGCCCATCCAGCAAATCAATGGTGAACACCAGATCGTGCTGAATTTTTTCGCCGGTTGAAATGCGATAAAGCTGCCAGACTAAGGCATTGGTCAGTACCACCCATTTTATCCCGGCGTATGCGCCATAAGCAGCGGCTTGAAAAATATGATTTTCTTTCAAGGCCATGCCGATCTTTTTCGCCTCAATGACCATGACCGCCTCGCCTTTGATCGACAAAACATAATCAGCCCGCCTGCTTTCTATCTTCTGCTCTGTTTTGATGTCAGAAATTTCATATTTAAGAACAATATGCAATATCGAATCTATTAGTCTCCGCGTGTCATTCTCGTTATCCTTTCTTTCATATGAAGCGTTGAGAAACGGCAAAATTTTATTAACTTCGATGGTAATGCGGTCAAGTTGCTCGTTCAGAATTTCCTGTGATGACCTACGTCGGCGCTCTCCTTTTTCTTCGGTTCCGTAGCAGATTGCTGCTCAGAAGGGGCTTCTTTTGCAGGCTCGATATATTCGACAATCTGAAAGATTGTGTTGCACCGTTTGCAACGGGCTTTTCGTCCTATCGCCTCTGCCTTAATATTATCGTACACATGGTTGCATTCAAGATTAGCGCATATCGTTTTCATATTATTCTCCTTTTCGTTAGCCAGAGTACTGACAGAATTTTCTGTTGCAAGAAATATCAGAGTGCTCAGAGGACAGACAAGATGCCGCCGCAAAACGCGGGAAGATGCTACCAGACGGAGGCAAATATATCAATGTAAAATCTGAGTGACTGCGAGCATATTGCTTATGCCGCCACATTTTCATTTTCCTACTACTACCTTCCTGATAAGCTGTTTGGCAACATTCTTCAACCCAACCTCAACCGCCGGAACGACTCGGTATAGGCAACACTCATGAGCAGCACATTACAGGAAGAAATTCAGAAACGCCGCACGTTCGGCATCATCAGTCACCCGGACGCAGGTAAGACCACTTTGACGGAAAAGCTCCTCCTCTTCGGCGGGGCGATCAACATGGCCGGCGCAGTCAAGTCGCGCAAAACCGCCCGTCACGCCACCAGCGATTGGATGGCGATTGAGCAGGAGCGCGGCATCTCCGTCACCACCTCGGTGATGAAGTTCAACTACCGCGACTTTGAGATCAACCTCCTTGACACGCCTGGCCATCAGGACTTCTCGGAGGACACGTACCGCGTCCTCACTGCCGTGGACTCGGCCCTTATGGTGATTGACTCGGCCAAGGGCGTGGAAACGCAGACTGGCAAGTTAATGGAAGTATGCCGGATGCGCAACACGCCGATCATCACCTTCATCAACAAGCTCGACCGTGACGGCCTCGATCCCTTCGACATCCTCGCCGACATTGAGGAGAAGCTCCAGATTGAATGCGCGCCGCTCTCATGGCCAATCGGCATGGGCAAGGGCTTCAAGGGCGTGTACGATCTGCGCCGCAACGAGCTGAATCTCTTCACGCCCAGCCGCGACACCCGCCCCGAAGACCGGATTGTGGTCAAGGGCTTGACTGACCCACGCCTTGATGAGCTGTTAGGCCGTGATGCCGACCGTCTGCGTGCGGACGTGGAGCTGCTGCAAGGCGCGGCTAATGCCTTTGAGTACGAGGACTATCTGAAGGCGGGTCAGACTCCGGTTTTCTTTGGCAGCGCGATCAACAACTTTGGCGTGCGGGAGCTGTTGGACAACTTCGTTGAGCTAGCACCACCACCCAGCCCGCGCCAAGCTGCCACGCGCATGGTCGCGCCGGACGAGGAGGCCTTCTCCGGCTTCACCTTCAAGATTCAGGCCAACATGGACCCGGCCCACCGCGACCGCATCGCTTTCTTCCGCATTTGCTCTGGCAAGTTCACACGCGGCATGAAGGTCAAGCACCACCGCATCGGCAAAGAGATCAGCCTGAGCAACGCCACGGTCTTCATGGCCCAGGAGCGCAGCCATGTTGACGAAGCCTATCCTGGCGACATCATCGGCATTCACAACCACGGCACGATCAAGATCGGCGACACCTTCACCGACCGCGAGCCGCTCAAGTTCACCGGTATTCCCAACTTCGCGCCAGAGCATTTCCGCCGGGTGATCCTGAAGAATCCGCTCAAGATGAAGCAGCTCGCCAAGGGCTTGGTGCAGATGGCCGAGGAAGGCGCAGCGCAGGTCTTCCGGCCGGTGCTTGGCAATGACTACATCCTCGGCGCGGTGGGCGTGCTCCAGTTTGAGGTGACGATGGCGCGGCTCAAGGACGAGTACGGCGTGGAGGCGATTTCCGAGGGCATCAATTACAATCTGGCCCGCTGGGTGAGCTGCGATGACCCGAAGAAGCTGAAGGCGTTCGAGGCCAAATGCCAGGGCAACTTAGCCTTTGACGCGGAAGGGCATCTCGCCTTCCTCGCCGACGGCCAGTGGCGGCTCAAGCACACTGCCGAGCTGTTCCCGGAGATTGTGTTTCATAAGACGAGGGAGCATAATTGAGCAACGCAGGAGCGAAATTATTTTCGTTCCTGCAAACACCGCGATATCAAAAGGGGTATTATCATGATCTCAGCAGAGAAAAGTGTCTATATTTCCTACTCTTGGAAAAAGGAGAAAAGGAAGAAGACTGTTGAAAAGATAATGGCTGCATTTTCAGCAGTTGGAGTGGAGGTTAAAAGAGATGAAAAAGAAATAGGTTACGGTGATCCCATCAGAGCCTATATGGATGAGCTGGCCGCAGGCGGAGCTATCATTCTGGTGCTGAGTGAACCGTACATCAAATCGCCCAACTGCATGTATGAACTGCTGGAAATATACAATCACGACCGCAAAAAATTCTGTGAACGTATCATTCCGGTTGTGCTGAAAGAAACCAGATTTCACAAGGCAATTGACCGGCTGCCTTATATTCGTTTTTGGGAAGAAGAGACAAAAAGGCTGAAAGCAGAGTTGGGTTCTGTTGATATGACCAATATCGGCACCGTCTCGCATCAGGAACTCAGGAAATATGTAGAGGTCAGCAACAAGATTGATGATCTTCTTTCCTTGATCGGCGACATGAATCATCTGAAAGAAGAAGATCATCTCAAGGACAATTTTTCTGCCCTGATTGAGCGTATTTTCCCCGCTCTTCCGCCTTCTGGTGGCGGCGGCGCGGATAAAACTGACCGAGAAAAAGCAGCAAGCAATCAGTCTGTAGATATTGATCAGAATATTGTTGGAAACGGCAATATCTCTTCCGGGAGCGGGAATATTACTATCGGAAATGTCACCATTTATGCTGCCGGGACGGCCAAGCAGCCAGAAACAACAGCTTCCCTCATCTCCCCCGCCAAACTCGGCACCCTCTTCGGCGTTCCCGATCCGCCGCCGAATCATTTCGACAGGCCCGAATACCTTGATCAACTCCGCGCCGCTGTATTGCAAGGTGACACGCAGGCTGTTGGCACCACCGGCAAGCGGCAGTATGTTGGTGTGCTTGGCATGGGCGGCCTCGGCAAGTCTGTGCTCGCAGCGGCCTTGGCGCATGATGAAGCTGTGCGGGCCGCGTTTCCCGACGGCATCTTCTGGCTGCGGTTCCGGCAGAATGCTGACGATGCCTATCTGCTGGAGCAGCAGGCGGAAATCCTCAAAATTATTGCGCCCGGCCAATTGCCGGACACCCTCGTCAACGGCGAAAACCTCCTCACGCTCGCCCTTGAGGACAAATGCTGCCTTTTCATTGCCGATGACATTTGGGACAGCGGGCAGCTCTATCATTTCAAGCTCAAAAGCAAGCACTGCCGCCTTCTTCTGACCACCAGAAAGGCCGAGGTGATCAAGAAGATCAACGCTGTTGCTTGCGAATTGGGGCTGCTCTCTGAACCGCAGGCGCGGCAGTTTTTCGCAGTATGTTCCGGCTGCGCCGAGAATAATCTGCCTGAAGAGGCCGCAGCCATTGTGCAGGAGTGCGGTCGTCTGCCCCTTGCGCTTGCGGCCATCGGCAGCATGGTCAAGGATAAGCCTGCCAAACGCTGGCAGACAGCTTTGGAGAAATTGCAGAATGCCCGTTTGGACAAGATTCCGGCTGATCTGACCCTTGACTACGAGTATAAAAATCTGTTCAAGGTCTTGCAGGTCAGTGTGGAGGACTTGCCGCCGGAAGTGCAGGCGTATTACAAAACCCTGATCATCTTTCACGAAGATGAAAAAGTACCGGAAGATGTGATTGATATCTATTGGAATCACTGCGGCAATGGTGATTACGAGCCATCAGGGGCTGTTTGCTGGTGGAAAGATCGCTCCTTATTCGTGATAAAGATAAGTTACTAACACTGCACGACCTGCTCCGGGATTACCTCTTGTTGCAGTCTGATGGAGATGTTGCCAAGTTGCACAAGCAATTGCTGGAGGCATATAAGGCGAAGTATCCGGGCGGATGGCATACGATTCCTTATATTTATATCGAAAAAAGTTATTTCTTTACCAAGAAAGGATATACACATTTCTATATGACTTGGGACTATCATGCCAGAGAAGCTAACGATACTGTTTATGCTGCCAGAATCGCTGACGATTTAATTCGCAATCAACCTTTACTTGATATGGCGGATTTAAAAATAGCCTTAAAATTTATTGATTATAAATTACATGACATCGCGCCGAGACTGCTGAGAATAAATAAAGATATATCCGTATTGAAAGAATGTTTAGAATTGCTTGGTAATGGCGCAGAAAAATGCGACGTGCTGATTGTGTTGAAAGAAATGATAAATAGAGGCGATATGTTTAATGATAAAAATAAAAAGGTGATAATTCTATGTTTGGAAATCCTTGAAAAGGAGGCAAGCGAAGTGGCAAAAGAATTGTTAGGAAAAAATATAGACAGAGATATTACATATATATGCTTAAAAATACTTGAAAAAGATGGCATTGAATACGCAAGAAAATTTTTCAAAAAAGACTACAATCACAATATCATAGAAATATGCTTGTTTTTATTTGGAGACGAGCTAAGGGAAGATGCGCGAAATTTACTGAAAGAGACTGACAACAGCGCGGTTAAGATGATTTGCATCCATTTTCTTGGAAAAGAGGCGAAAAACGCTGTCATTCATATATTAGAAACGACTAAGGATGAAGGTCAGCGCAAATTTTATAGCGACCTATTGCTTGAATGGGAAAAGAACGATCCTGAAGAATAAATTCCGCAGGGGCGTTTCGCTAAACGCCCCTACACACGCCTGCATCCACAATCCCGGCTTGATCACACACCACCCGGCAGGCAAAACACAGCGGCGCAGCCCAAGAAAGTGTATTTTTTATATCTGCTCATCTATTTTTCCTACTTTCTCATAGCCGCCGCCTATGAGAAAATGTTCTCCGTCTATTTCCTCATAGGAAAAAGAGATGAGAAAGTCCAAAAAATATACTTCCAGATAGCCGCGCCGGACGAGGAAGCCTTCTCCGGCTTCACCTTCAAGATTCAGACCAACATGGATCCGGTCTATCCCGGCGACATCATCGGCATTCACAACCACGGCACGATCAAGATCGGCGACACCTTCACCGACCGCGAGCCGCTCAAGTTCACCGGCATCCCCAACTTCGCGCCGGAGCACTTCCGCCGGGTGATCCTGAAGAACCCGCTCAAGATGAAGCAGCTTGCGAAAGGCTTGGTGCAGATGGCTGAGGAAGGCGCGGTGCAGGTTTTCAGGCCGGTGCTTGGCAATGACTACATCCTCGGCGCGGTGGGCGTGCTGCAATTTGAGGTGACGATGGCGCGGCTCAAGGACGAGTACGGCGTGGAGGCGATTTCCGAGGGCATCAACTACAACCTCGCCCGCTGGGTAGACTGCGAAGACCCGAAGAAGCTGAAGGCGTTCGAGGCCAAGTGCCAAGGCAATCTGGCCTTTGACGTGGAAGGACATCTCGCTTTCCTCGCTGATGGCCAATGGCGGCTCAAGCACACCGCCGAGCTGTTCCCTGAGATTGTGTTTCATAAGACGAGGGAGCATAATTAGCGATGTCTTCGCACAAGGGTAGACACGGAGGTCTGCCCCTGCAACATAAATCAACTGGTGGAAATTATGGGCGACAAATTCAAAACCGTCGGTGGGCCTATGACCATTGTCAAAGGACATGGCAAAATCATCAACAACAACTATCCCCAAGTCCCTATTGACGACTTGCTGAAACTTCTGAAGCAGGCAAGGGAAAAGGCGCAGCATCTGCCGGAGCCGGTCAGGGACAAAGTGCGGCAGGAGATCAAGGAGGCGCAGCTTCAGGTGAAGGAAACTCCGCAGGAAAAGGAGAAAATTGCCGTCAAGCTGAACAACGCGAAAGACACCTTGAAAGCAATTGCTGAAACCGCGCCGCAGGCGGTTTCGGTTGGCAAGCTGCTGGGGAATGCGTTAATCTGGCTGAATAAAATATTGTAGGGGCAGGCCCCAGTGCCTGCCCTTTTCATAGAAATGATCCGCAGGAAAAAGATCATGGGCGATGAGTTCAAAAGCGGCGGCGGGCCGATGAATGCGGCCAAAGATCAGGCGACGATTCTCAGCAATCAGGCGGCGCATCTTGGCCAGAATATTGCCGGAAGCGGCAATATCTTTTCCGGGAGCGGGAATGTCACTGTCGAAAATATCAACATCTATGCTGCCGGGACTGCACCGCCGTCGAAAGAAAAAACTTACCAACAAGCTCACGGCAGCAACATCAACTATTTAATCGTTGTTATGATTATAGGTGTTATGGCCTGCGGTCTTCTTGTCTGGCTGTGGTGGACTCGCGAGCATATTGCGCCACTGAATGGCCCAATAGGAATAGCAATACAGGAAAAAATAAAGATTAGTTCTCCATCTCCCGCAGAAAACGTACGTACAGGATGTTTGAAAGTACACTGGAATCCTAACACACCTAAAATAATTGAATTCTACCGTAATAACGTTAGTATTGAAAAAACTTCCTTTCCAGTTCTTCCTGGAACGTGCATCTATCTTAATCAACCAGGAGAAATTGAGATCAAATTATGGACACATAATGGCACGGTTGAAGACCAAGTAAAGTTGACCGTTGTTGGGATGTCGTTATTCAGGACAATTATAAAACTAACGGTGATAGTTCTTTTCATCGTTATTGGTTTTCTTGCGTGGCTCAAGAAGGACAAATCATGCCAGTTACTATTAAAATCAAAAAGGAGCAAATAAATGCAAGCATGTACCAATGACTTAATTTAAATAAGTAAACCCCCGGCTCTGCCGGGGGACTCCCGAAGTTTGACAGTTCCGGGAGAATATGGAAGTCTCGCTATTCTGAACCGCTCAAAGTTCAAGAAGAGGAGACTTCCATGTACGACAGCCAAAGTCTAAG
>NZ_JBLWEO010000051.1:0-21967 GCF_048287395.1 Candidatus Electronema sp. PJ
GTACTGCCGCCTCCTCAAAACTCAAACCTTCACGTTCTTTGATTTCCATACTTTCCGGCGAAAATCTACTGAATAGGCCGTAAGATTCAACTCATAGGATGAAAATGATTGCTTGATCATTTTATATCGCTGCGGCTATAAGAGGTTTGTATCAATAGGTGTGAAGTAGGAAAACCCATTGATATTACATTAGCAATATCAATGGGTTGAATGTCACTTTGGTGACCCCAAGGGGACTCGAACCCCTGTTTACGGCGTGAGAGGCCGCTGTCCTAACCACTAGACGATGAGGCCATACTGATGGTGGCTCAGTATTTAAAATATTTGCGGCTTGCTGTCAAGCCTCTTTTTTATCTTCCTCTCTTTTCTTCGTCGGAAGTCGGCCAAAGAGAGCGGTGCTCTGCTGAAGCCTGGCCGCCAGTGCATCCGTAATGAAACGCGGGGCACAGCGCCACCGCCAGTTGCCAGAGGCTGTGCCTGGCGTGTTCATCCGGCAGTCGTTGCCAAAGCCCAGTACATCCTGCATAGGTAGAATGCAGAGCGCGGCTGGCGAGGATTGGGCAAGATAAAGCAGGTCTTCGTGAAAGCGGGAAGCGTCGTCGTCACAACGGTTGGCGTACTGCTTGGCCTGCCGCTTGGCCGCTGCTGGGACTTCACCGCTCAGATACCAGCCCACAGCGGTGTCATTGTCATGAGTGCCGGTATAAACCACGCAGTTGTTGATCATGTTATGCGGCAGATAGGCGTTGTCTGCCTTGCCGTTAAAGGCGAAGAGGAGGATTTTCATGCCTGGGAAGCCAAGATCGTCACGCAGGGCCTCCATTTCCGGGGTGATCACACCCAAATCTTCGGCAATGACTGGCAACGCGCCGATACGTTTTTCCATTTCCTTGAAGAAACGGATGCCTGGCCCTTTCTGCCAGGTACCATTCATAGCGGTCTCGTCTTTCGCCGGAACAGCCCAGTAGGCCTCGAAGCCCCGAAAATGATCAATGCGGATGACATCCACTACTGAGAGAATCGCCCGCAGCCGCTGCTCCCACCAGTCAAGCAGCCGTTGCTTCACCTCAGCAGAACGGCTGTGCCAGCGATAGAGAGGATTACCCCAGAGTTGACCAGTCTTGCTGAAGTAATCCGGTGGCACGCCAGCGACATGTGTAGGATGGCCTGTTTTTTTAGGCGAGAGCATAAAGATGTCCTGATCCGCCCAAACATCAGCGGAATCCAAGGCAACATAGATAGGCAAGTCGCCAATGATCTGCACACCTTGTGCTGCCGCATAGGTATGCAGTTCTTCCCACTGCTGGAAGAAGAGATATTGCTCAAATTGACAGCGACGCACAGCCTGTTGAAGCTGCTGTTCCGCTGTTTTTACTGCCTCTGGCTGATGGAGGCGCAGTTCCTCTGGCCAGTCAAACCAACCCTTCTGCCCAAAATGTTGTTTGAGGGCCGTGAACAGACTATAGTCGCGCAGCCAAGGCAATCTGTCGGTCAGCTCGACGAAAAAGGCCTCTTGCTGGTCTGCGCTCTTGGTTTGGAGAAAGAACTGCCAAGCCAGCTCAAGCACCTTGTCCTTCCAAACCGTTACTGCTTCAAAATTGACGAGGTATTCGGAAAACTCACCAGGCAGGGACGGCAATTCTTCCTGCCGTAGCCAGCCATCACGAATGAGCAGCTCTGGGCTAATCAACAGCGGATTACCCGCAAAGGCCGAGCCGCTCATGTAGGGCGAATTACCAAAGGCCGGACTGACCGGCACTAAGGGCAGCACCTGCCAATAACTCTGCCCGCTTTTGGCGAGGAAATCGACAAAGTTGCGGCTGGCCGGACCAAAGTCACCGATGCCGTATGGACTTGGCAGAGAGGAAATATGCAGAAGGATGCCAGAAGTCCTGGTCTCATTAATCCTGCCAGAAACAGTAGGCTGAAAGGTTTGTTCTGTCATGGGAGTCTGTTGATCAGAAAAAAGAGAACGCCAAGGCCAGAGCCTGGCACAGAAAACGGCATCGAAAATTCTTGCTTTGCTTTTTCTCAAAGAATGTACTATATAATATAAATTTATTCATTCATAAATTGTGGACGCAGTCGCGTCTTTTTTTTGCGCTGAACATTTTTCTATCGGAGGGCGAAGGCAGGTGCTTGCAAGTATTAAAGAAGACCTTCTGAAGGCCGGACAAGGCGAGGGCTGCATTACGTTTAAACATCTTAACAAACTGCTGCCAGAGGACGTAAAAGATCCTGGCGCAATTGAAGCCGTGTTTGATTTCCTCAATGCGCACAATATCGAAATTGTGACTGTCGAGGATTCAGGCCGAAAGCGGACTCTTTCCGGCGAAGAGTGGACCGGCAAGGAAGAACTGCCTGTTGACGAGGCTGAGGAGGAAGGCTCCCTGCTCCTTGGCGAGGAAGACCACGAGGCCGAGGAGACCACGACCACCTATCTGCGGGAAATGGGGCAGTTTGAGCTGTTGACCCCAGAAGAAGAAGCCCGCTACTCCAAAGCTATCCGCGAGGGTTTTGGTGCAATCGTTACCGCAGTGCGCGATGACAAATCCGGCGTATCGGAAATGAGGGTGCTGAAGGAGCGCATTGAGTTGTGGGAGCGGCGCGACCCTACGCTGAAACCCAAGAAGCAGCAGCTCAACTATATGCGCCAGACCGTCAAGAAAATGGCTGGCAAATATTCGGACAAGCGCGAGTTAATCGAGCTGCACACCCGAATCGGCGCGTATAGCCGCTCGATTGAGAATGCCAAAGACTGCATGATCCGGGCCAACTTGCGCTTGGTGGTTTCTATTGCCAAACGCTACATGCACCAAGGCCTAACTTTGGCGGATTTGATTCAAGAAGGCAACCTTGGTCTGATGCGAGCAGTATTTCGTTTTGACTACACCAAGGGCAACAAGTTTTCCACCTATGCTTCATGGTGGATTCGCCAGGCCATCACCAGAGCGATTCTCGATAAAACCCGGACCATCCGGCTGCCTGTGCATTTCTTGGAGCTGCGCAGCCAGTTCTTCAAGGCTTTTTATTCCTTGCTCAAGGAACTGGGCCGTGAACCGACCCCAACCGAGATCTCCGAGCTGACAGATCTGCCGATGGACAAGATTCTTGCCATCTTGGAGGCCTCGCGCGAGCCAATCTCTTTGGAAACACCGGTAGGCGATGACGATTCTACCCTCGGTGATTTCCTAGAAAACCAGGAAGCAGAGTCACCTTACGACACGGTGGAGAACCGCGAGCTTGCCACCCGCGTTGATGAAGTGTTGGCCACGCTCACTGACCGTGAGGAGAAGATCATCCGCTTGCGCTTTGGCATTGGCGAAAAAGCGGAATATACGTTGGAGGAGATTGGCAAGAAGTTCAACGTCTCCCGCGAGCGTATCCGCCAGATTGAAAAGAAAGCCCTCAATCGGCTGCGTCATTCCTCCCGCCGGGAGAAGCTGCGTTTTTTCCTCGACTAATCAACAGTGTTTTTGTTCTCCTGGCAGCACGTTTCCTCCTCGTTTCGCCAGGAGTTTGGCTCGGTAAGAAAGGAGTTGAAGTCGGCAGACAAGGAGTTTTGCTTGGCCAAACTCCTTTCCTATTAAGCCGCAGAGGAGTCTGGCCGACTAAAACTCCTTGCCAAGTCGGCAAAACTCCTCTGCGGCTTGGCAGAATTCCTTTGGTACTCGGCCAGACTCCTTTCTTGCCGAGTACAACTTCTTTGCAAGTCGGCAGCACTCCTTTCTGGCCAAGCCAAACTCCTTGGTCAGCGAGCAAGAAAGGAGTTTAATGGCCAGAAATTCGTCGCATTTTAAGTCAGCCCGGCTGGTAACTTCTTTCTTCAGATGTCCTCCATTAGCACAGATATCCTCATCATTGGAGCCGGGCCAGGCGGGTTAGCCTGCGCCAAGATTTTAGCCGAGCAAGGCCGCAAAGTAATTGTGCTGGAACGGCGGCAGGAAATCGGCCCTAAAGTCTGCGCTGGCGGGATTACCAGGGAGGGCTTGCTCCGCTTGGTGCCAGAGTCCCTGATTGACCAGAGCTTCTGCGAGCAGCATGTCTTTTCCTCCTGCCAGAAGACGGTGGTGCGGGAGCAGAAGCCGATCCTTGCCACGATCAGCCGCAAGGCTTTGGGCCAATGGATGGCAGAGCGGGCGCAGCAGGCAGGGGCAGAAATCCTTACCGGGATGAAAGTCAGTGCCATTGAGGGACTACGCGTGGTTGTCGATAACCACAAAGTCTTTACCTGCACGCAGCTGATTGGTGCCGATGGAGCTAACTCCCTGGTGCGGCGCAGTCTCGGCCTTCCTGCTGTCCATCGCGGCACAGGCATCAACTTTCAGCTGCCTGGCACCTACGAGCGCATGGAATGGCATCTTAATGCGCAGAATTTTGGCTGCGGGTATGCCTGGATTTTCCCGCATAAAGAAACTGTTTCGGTCGGTGCATACAGTCCGCAGTCGGATATGTCCGCAGGCAGGTTGAAACGCAATCTGCTCCGCTGGGCAGCTGACCGGGGTTTCCAGCTGAAAGAGCTACCTTGCCAGGCTGCGCTGATCAATTACGACTATCGCGGCCATTGCTTCGGCCCGGTCTGGCTCATTGGCGATGCTGCTGGGCTGTCTTCCGGGTTAACCGGCGAAGGCATTTACCCTGCGGTCATTTCCGGAGAGACCGTTGCCCGACAAATCTTGGATCCACGCAGCAGTAACCAAGATCTGCTTGCCATGATCCGCAGGCAAAAGCAGCATCGCCAGGTAATCAACCTCTCTGGCCAGCATCCTTCTTGCGCCTTTGTCCTTATGGAGCTGTTGCTCCTGCTCCTGCGCAGCAAGTTGCTCCCTTTTCAGGCCTTGGAAATGGCACCAGCTCTGCAAAATCAGTGAACAGGCCTTATGTTGGAAGAAAAGAAGCAAAAGAACGTCGTTATATATAATCTGCTCTTTGTTGCAGTCTGCGCAGGCATCGTCCTCGTGCTCTGGAAGGCCCCGCCTGAGACTACGCCCCATCTTCCCAATGATGAACCGCACAAGCTGTTCCTGGAGATGGAGAAAAAAGAGGCGGAAAAGCACTGCGGCGAATGTCACGGCGAAGGCAAGCACCCTTTGCCCAAAGAGCATCCACCTACCTACCGCTGTCTGTTCTGTCATAAACGCCCCTAAAAGGTGAATGCCATGTGGAACACCAAAGATGTCTATTACATTTCCGATTCCACGGCCCTGCTCGCTGAAGAGATGGGCAAATCGCTGCTCTGCCAGTTCCCGGAAATCGGTTTCAATGAGGAAAAGATTCCCTTTGTCCGGGAAAAGCGGGATGCGCAGCTCGCTCTGTCCAGGATCTTGAAGCATTCTGGCGGTCTTCAGCCGCTGGTCTTCTGTACGATCATGGACACTGAGGTGCGCCAAGTGTTTGACCGGGCAGAAGTGGAGATGATCGACCTGTACGGCGGCTTTCTGAATCGCTTAGAGCATATATTAGAGGCCAAGGCCTTGCATCAGCCGGGTTTCTATCGCAACCGCGACGATGCCAAGACGGAAAAGAGGGTGGAAGCCATCCGCTACACCTTGGAACACGACGACGGACGCAAAACTGAGGGCTATGATCAGGCGGAGATCATCCTGATTGGGGTGTCACGGACTGGCAAAACGCCGGTCAGTGTCTATATTGCTACCCACATGGGTTTGAAGGCCGCCAACTTCCCCCTGACTGCTGATCACCTGGATGCCTATGAGCTGCCAGCAGACATCATTCGTAACCGAGCGCGGGCAGTTGGTTTAACAGTCACGCCGCAGTTTCTCCACCGGATCCGCGAGGAACGCTATCGCGGCAGTAAGTATGCCCAACTCGCCACTTGCCGAGCTGAACTGCAACGGTCAGAGCAGCTGTACATGCAGCATGGTATTCAGGTTATCCACACGGAAGGCAAATCAATAGAGGAACTGTCTGCCGAAGTAACCAATCTGCCAGGTATCTGCAAGAAAGAGCGGAAACGCCTGCCCATTGAGCACCGGAGTGTGCATGAATGATGCCCCTCTTGCGGTTGCTGCTGCTTATCACCCTGCTCTCGAGCTGTACCAGCCCAGACAAATCCTCAGAGACTGCGGAGAAGAATCCCATGAACCGTCCTGAAGTGCAGCGCGTCCTGTTCCGGCCCCGCGCGGCAACAAGAACTGCTCTACCAACTGGCGCGACAGATATCGACATTGAGATCGAGCCAGGCATCACCATTGGTTGCCGCTTGTTCACCGCAGACAAGACCGCGCCCACCATCCTGTACTTTCATGGCAATGGCGAGATCGTAGCTGACTATGACGACATCGGGCCGCTCTATATGCAGGCTGGCCTTAATCTACTGGTCACTGATTACCGGGGTTATGGTTGGAGCAGCGGCAGCCCTTCCTTTACCACCTTGCTGACAGACAGCCATGTTCTGTATGACAAGCTGAAGCAGCACCTAGCTGCGAACGGGTATAGCCCAACTTTGTTCCTGATGGGCCGCTCGCTCGGTTCTGCTTGCGCGATTGAACTGGCAGCCAGCCACAACAGCGAGATCAGCGGCCTGCTGATCGAAAGCGGCTTTGCCCTGACCTTGCCTTTAGCTGAGACTTTGGGCTTAGGTACGCAGCTGAAAGGCATGGCCATCACGGAAGAGCAGACCTTTAACAACGCGGGCAAGATTAGCACAGTGACCAAACCGACCTTTCTCCTCCACGGCCAGCGCGACACCCTGATTCCTCTTTGGCAAGCAGAGAAACTCCATGCTGAATGCGGCGCGCGCTCGAAGGAATTGCAGGTTGTGCCTGGGGCTGATCATAACTCCCTGATTGCGGTGGGTGGCAAATACTACTTTCAGGCGATCAGCCGCTTTATTAACCAAGTGACCGGCGCGGACGACTGGCGCAGGCGACGGAAGCAGTTCAAGGAAGCGCAGGGACAATAACTACGCTCGTTGCTCTCAGTTCCTGCCGCAAATCCGCCTTGCAGCTTGTCCTTGCTGCAAGGCGTTGTTGTTTTCTCTTGTTGATATACAGCTGGAGCATCATAAAATGATTCCCCTGCGCCAGATTGTCCATCTCGCATGGAATGAGGAGGGAAGGCAGGAAAAACTGCTCCAGCAATCCATACGTTGATAAATGCCGCTTTTTTGTGAATCAAAAGCCCTCCATTTTATATGGTGAAAGACATGCTGCCTGTTTTAGACATCGAGGCAGGGGTCTGTCCCTGCGGCGCAAGAGTTGCAGGAGAAACATTTTATACTGCTCCAGCTATATATCATGGCAAGGTAAATGAGACTTCTTGCCTATCTCCAAAGGCTGCTTTGCTTTCTGTTAACTGCTCAACGATAAAGAGGAACCGATGAACAAACGCACCGACTATTTGTCCTGGGATGAGTATTTTATGGCTGTGGCTTTGCTCTCTGGGCTGCGCTCTAAAGACCCGAACACCCAGGTTGGAGCCTGCGTGGCCAGCGCGGCGAACAAGATTATCGGCGTGGGCTACAACGGCTTTCCTTGGGGGTGCTCGGACGATGAGTTCCCCTGGAACCGGGAAGGTAACTATTTAGATACCAAATATCCCTATGTCTGCCATGCCGAGCTGAATGCTATATTGAACTCGACGGCAAGAGATCTGCATGATTGCCGCATCTACGTGGCTCTTTTCCCCTGCAACGAATGCAGCAAGGTGATGATCCAGTCGGGTATTCGAGAGGTCATCTATCTGTCAGATAAATATAGCGATACAGATTCTGTCCGCGCTGCCAAGATCATGTTCGAGAAGTCCGGTGTACGGTGCAGGCAGTTTGTGCCAGAGCGCGAGTCAATTCTAGTGTCATTTCTTTGAAAGAGGATATTCTTTTTTTCACGGAACACCTATAATAGCCGTGAGTGCAACAGCACAAGCTGCCTATCAGGAGACATAGCATGAAAAAAAGACTCGTCCTGCTCTTCTTTCTTCTGCTTTCTGCGCAACCAGCCTTGGCAGAATGGACGGAAGGTTTCACCAAGGATTTTGAGAAACTGGGCCTTGACCGGGCGATTGAGAATGCCCTGGATAACGAGATCACCCCACAGGAAATCCTCACCTTTATTGTCAGTAACAGTGAGCAATTTAATACGCGCCTCTCGCTCAAAACCCTGTACTGTGCCGGAGTAGATCGGGACACTGTACGGGAAGCAGCTGACAAGCTCGGCATCACGGTTGAAGAGGTCAGTGTGGCCTTGGAAGAGAGCCTTGCTGAATGCGGCTCCAAACTGGCCTTGAATGATCGGGATATAACTGAGGTGCGTGATTCCGGTGGTGTTCCGCTCCCTCCCCCACCTGAAGAACCACCTGTCGATGCCCGCAAACTGCTGGAGCCACCTCGTTCTAGTTCCAAGCACCACTATGCTAGCCCTTCTACACCCAATCAACACTAAATGATGAAAACGTTCCAACTCGTTGTCCTGCTGATTGCGGTCTGCGCAACAGCATCTTTTGCTGGAGAAACGAAGCAAGAAGGCGATGCTGTTGTGCCAAAGGTGAAGTCTGAGCCTGCCCAGAAAGCTTCAGAGAACAAGCCCACTGCTCAGGCCAAGAAGAAAAAGAAGAAGAAGGACAAGCTGGATGCTGATGGCAGGGTCTTTGGCTATCGGAACAGCTTGGTTCATGCTGCCCTTGGTCTGAATGGCGAATGGACTAACAATCTGTACAATCATCACAGCAATAAGGTGGACAATTTCCTCACCCACGTCACACCTTCGGTCTGGTTTACCTGGCCAAGACGCGCGCGGCGGCCTTTGCAGCTTGTCCTAGACAACACAGCAACCGGCGGAATGCAGTATTCACAGACCGAGTATGATGTGTTTAATAAATATCAGGTGTATCTCGGCGGTAATTTGGATTTCATGCGCTACTCTGCTAACTCTGACCTTGATCATACCGAAGGCAGCTTTGAAGGTTTGGTGCAGTATCAACCAGGCAGCAGACTGACTCTGCGCCTTCTGGACAAATACGCCCTGAGTCAGGACATCTTCAATGTCACTGAAGCAACAGCAGAGAACAATCGGGTGTATGACTCTAACGTCTTTGGCTTAGGAGCAGTCTGGGGCTTTGCTGATAGATTCTCAGCCAAAATAGGCTATAAGAACTTCCTCCTCATGTATCAAGACCCAATCAACAGCTTCCTGGATCGGGCAGACAATGGTTTTGAAGGTGCCCTATCGTATGAATACAGTCCCAAAACAAACTTCTTTCTCGAATACCAATATCTGTTGGCCGAATACGATGAGGAACAGCTCTTTGATAACGACAACAGCTATCTGAATCTGGGGGTTAACTGGCAGGCCACAGTCAAGACCTCTCTGATGGCCAAGACCGGGTATCAGCAGGTTGACTATGATTATAAGGAACAGCTCCTTGCGCCAACAACAGGACAACTGCTGGATGAGAGCACAGGGGCCTGGAATTTTGAAGTCCAAGGCATTTGGCAGGCAACCCGGAAGATGAATCTACTGCTGAATACCAAGTATAATATTGAGCAGACAGACAGCTTGCAGGCTTTAAATAAGGCTGTGTGGGCAGCGCGGCTTGGCTTAGACTATCGCTTTACCAATCGGCTGCGGGGCGACGTGAATCTCATCTATGAAAATTCCGATTACGAGCAGTTTCAAGGGGAAGACCGGCTGGACGACCGCTGGTATCTGAAACCGGAATTGCAGTACGCAGTGACCAAATGGCTGGCCTTGAATCTCTATTGCAGCTTTGATGAAAAGGACTCCAACTTTGACGAACTGGATTATGCAACCAGTACCCTTGGCATAGGTGCACGGGGTACCTTATAGAACAACATGAAGCACTATGCTCTGGCTGCTGGCCGCATAATGGCAGCAGCCTTTCTCCTCCTGGCTTTGTTGCGTCTGCTGCCTGCTTGGGCTGATGATGCTTATCAGATTGGTGCAGGTGATGTGTTGTCAATCACCGTGTATGGCCATGATGATTTAAAGACAAAAGTGCGGGTTTCCGAAAATGGTGGCATTGAGTTCCCCTTAATTGGCAGCGTGCAAGTCGGTGGCCTGAAGCCTGCGGAAGCTGCAAAGAAAATTGAACACCTGCTGGCAGACGGCTACATCGTTAAGCCGCAAGCGCAGCTCTACGTCGAGGAATTTAAAAGCAGAAAGGTGGTGGTGCTCGGCCAGGTGAAACATCCGGGCTTAGTAGAGTTGAGCGGCCCAGCCACCCTTTTGGAGGTGATCTCCAAGGCTGGAGGCTTAGAAAAAGACGCAGGGGCAATGGTGTCCGTGACCAGAACGGTTGACGGCAAACAGCAGACAGTCAGCATTGATATCAAGAAACTGCTCGAACAGGGTGACACTGAAAACAAAAACAATATGCAGCTGCTCGGCGGCGAGACGGTTGCTGTAGCTGCTGCCAAGGAAGAGGATGCGCCGGTTGCGTATGTTACTGGCGAAGTCAATCGGCCTGGCATGTATCCCTGTGCAGCAAATGCGACTGTGCTCAAAATGGTTTCCTTGGCTGGCGGCTTTACCAACATTGCCTCCCAATCTCGCGTCAAAATCAACCGTTCGGCAAACGGTAAAAAGCAGGTTCTCAAAAGCGTTGATCTTGACACGCCAGTGCGCCCGGATGATGTCATCGAAGTGCCGGAAAGTTTCTTTTAACAGGCTATTCCCCTCCTCCTCTCTGCGGTAACAATGTATCCTGAAGAAAAGTCCCAATCCTTTCCTGCTGATCTTCAGCCGGAAAAAATTAAACATCTGCGCGAATATCTGCGCCTCGCCTTCAAGAGGAAGGGCTTACTCCTGACTGTGGTGAGCATTACCGTGCTGATCTCGCTGCTCTCAGTCTTTTCTCAAACGCCAGTTTATACCGCTTCGACCAAATTACTGGTTGAAAAGAATACCGATATCAGTCAGATTGAAGGGTTTAATGGTTACATGATGTGGGATCCTGATTTTCAGGCAACCCAGCTCGAATTGCTGAGTAGCTTTAATGTAGCTCTCCGAGTTGTGCGCAATCTGGATCTGGACAGTAAATATAAAGAGCATTTTCTCCGGCAGCAGCGTTCTGCTCCTGCCCTGTTGGATCGTCTCCGCAATGCTGTTTTCTCCTTTTTGACCAAGACCTTTGCCGCTTTTGAAGAGGTGATCAGCCCCTATCTGAGTGCGGAGAAGACCTTACAGCCTTTGCCTGCGGTGGCTCAGGCTGGCAAAGGGCCAGCTGCGCCCAAGAAAGAGGTCGAACAGATTGCGGCAATGATTCAAGGGGCCATCCGGGTTGAACCAATCCGGGACACCAAGATCGTCAACCTGTTTTATACCCACAGGAATCCTGAAATGGCCCAGCTGATCACTGATGGCCTGGTTCAAGCCTATATCGACGAAACCTTAGACATCAAAACCAGCACTGCCAGGCATACGTTGCAGTGGATGACCGCCAAGGCCTCAGAAGAGCAGAAAAAGCTGGAGGCTTCAGAGAAGGCTTTGCAAGAGTATATGCGGCAGCATGACATTGTGACAGTGGAGAACCGGCTGGTTGTCCTGCCTGAACGGCTTTCTGGCCTGAGTAAGGAACTGTCTGAGGCCCAGACCAAAGAGAAGGAATACGAGGCGGTATATCGCCAGATTGAAACAACAGGCAAAAACTACACAGCCCTGGAAGCAATCCCGTTGTTCGCGAGTAATGCCGTGCTCCAGAACATTCGGGCGCAATTGCTGACAGCAGAGCAGAATGTCCGGGAGTTGGCCAGGAAATACGGCGAGAAGCATCCGGTGATGAAGCAGGCGATGGGGGAGCAGCGCGTACTCCACAACGAGTTGCGCACAGAAATGGACCGCATCGCGGCCTCCATCAACAGTTCCTACGAACTGGCGCAGATTAAGGTCTTAGACATCACCGCGATGATGGAGGAAACCAAGGCCGAGTTGATGCAAATGAACGAGCATTTTGTCCAATACAACATTCTCAATCGAGCCAAGGAGATGAACCGCACGGTCTTTGATGCCCTGTCTTCGAGCATCAAGAAGACCGATGTCACGGCCCAGTCTATGGATGTGAAAATATGGCCCATCAAAAAGGCGGAACTGCCCTCCTCTCCCTCAGAACCCAACAAAAAGCGGGCACTCTTGGCTGGGCTACTCGCTGGGCTGCTGGGTGGCTTGGGCTTGGTCTTTTTCTTAGAGTACCTCGACAACACCGCTGGTTCAGGACAGGAGATTGAAGACCGCTACGGCCTGACCGTCTTAGGTTCAGTGGAAGACCTATCCAGCAGAAAGCACAATATCGAGACCTTTGTCCGGGATAACCCCCTTTCACCCACTGCGGAAAGCTATCGGCTCATTCGCTCTGGCCTGCTGCTCTCCACGCCAGAGAAGCCACCGCAAGTGATGCTGATTACCAGCATGGTGCAGCAGGAAGGCAAGACCACCACCGTCAAAAATCTCGCCCACATTCTTGTTCAGAATGAGAAAAAAGTGCTGATCATTGACTGCGACATGCGGCGACCTCGGCAGCACTCCATGTTCGGCCTGGTCAACACCTATGGTCTCAGTAGCTATCTCTCTGGTAACGTCGATGCCCAGCAATCCCTCATCCGCCAGGTGCCAGACAGCCAGGTTTTTCTGATTACCTCTGGGCCAGTGCCACCTAATCCGGCTGAACTGTTAAGTTCTGGCAAGATGACCCAGCTGCTCCAGGAAACACGGGCATCTTTTGATTTTATCCTCCTTGATTCACCGCCTGTCCAACAGGTAACCGACAGTCTCGCACTCGGCCCGTTGGCTGATGGCACGGTTTTGGTCGTTCGGGCCGGGAAAACCACCTATGAAATGCTGGATAGCGGCATTAAGCGGCTGCGAGAAGGGCATTCGCATCTCCTTGGGATCGTGCTCAACCGCTTAAAAAAGAAACATGCGGACAAGGGTTATTATGGATATTACTCCTATTCTTCCCATTACGGCAGTTACAGCAGCAAAGGTGAGCGTAAGAAAAAGGAAACAAAGCAGGAAGAGTCGTAGCCTAACATTCTGTTAAAACGAAGTAAGTTTAGCTCATATACCCTCTCTTCCGCTTCCTTTCTTGCTCGGTTTCAAAGGAGTTTGGCTTGGCCAGAAAGGAGTTCTGCCGACTAGGAAAGGAGTTGTAGTCGGCAAGAAAGGAGTCTGGCCGATTCGCCAAGGAGTTCTGATTAGCCGCAAAGGAGTCTTGCCGAGCAAGAAAGGAGTTGAAGTCGGCCAAACTCCTTTGTGGCTAACCAGGAAAGGAGTTCTGCCAAGCCAAACTCCTCTGCTGCCGAGTACAACTCCTTGGCGGTTGAGCCAAACTCCTTGGCAAACGAGGAGAAATCGTCCCTTACTTCTCCAGAAACTGCGCCAAGCTGGCAGAAACCTCTCTAAATGCCAGGCACTAGCAAGACATGGCCTTTGCCTTCTATCTCACCGTTCTCTTCTTTGCGCCGCTGGCCTTTGGCACGACAGAAACGTGGTCAAGACTCCTTGCAGAGTTGCTCGTAGCCTTGACGGCCCTGCCCTACTTCGCCCCTCTTCCCCTTCGCCGCAAGGCCGCTTCCTTCTTTCAGGTACCTGGCCTGCTGCCCTTGCTGCTTGGTCTGGCCTGGTGCTATGGCCAGTGCTTGCCCCTGCCGCTGCCTGTGGTGCGCCTGCTTTCGCCCAACACCGCTGCGCTTTATCAGCCAGTCCTTGAGCTTCTACCGTCAGATACCTGGATTCCGCTCAGCGTTAACCAGCAAGCTACGCTCCAAGAAGGGCTACGCTACACAGCCTACACCCTGTTTTACGTCCTGACCATCCAGCTTCTCGCCAGCAGCAGGAAGCTCTTCGTCACCATCACCGCTCTCGTTTGGTTGACTCTCGGCATCGCCTTGGCCACCCTGCTGCAACGGGCTGCTGCACCCGATACGCTCTTCTGGCTGCGGCAGTTGCCCAGCGGTGTAGGCTCTTTTGGCCCCTGGGTCTATAAGAATCACTACGCAGGCTTCATGGTCATGACCTGCCCTTTGCTGCTGGCCCTCTTCCTCTTCTATCGGCCAAGACCTGACAGCGAGGCAAGATCCTGGCGAGAGCAGATCTTGGCCTTCTTTGCCGACTCAGGCAGCAGCCTACATCTCTTATTCGGCTTTGGCGCGATGCTGGTGCTGGCTTCAGTCTTACGCGCGCAGTCACGCGGCGGTGTCCTCAGTCTCGCTTTCGCCCTCTTGCTCTTCTTTGGCCTGCTCATGCGCAGACACGGGCAAGGCAAACTCCCGCTCCTCCCCCTGCTCTTCTTTCTGCTGACTGGCTTGCTGCTGACGAGCAACTGGTTCAGCTGGACAGCCTTACTCGCCCGGTTCGATGCGCTGTTCGACCCCACCGGTGCGCTTCGTGATGACCGTCTCTTGATTTGGCGAGATAGCCTGGAAATGGTTGCGGCGTTCCCGTTGACTGGTACCGGCTTTGGCACTTTCGGCGAGGTCTTTCCCAACTATAAGGGCTGGGACGATGACCTGATCTACGATCATGCCCATAACGATTACCTGGAGCTGCTCACTGACAGCGGCGGACTGGGCCTGCTCCTGGCGGCGTGCTTTGTGGGCACGGTTGTCAAGACTGGCTGGCAGCAAGTCCAGCTGCGCCACGACCGTTTCGCGGTGCTGACGGCTATTGGTGCCTTGAGCGGTTTAGCTGGCTTGCTCTTCTTCACCCTCACCGACTTCCAGTTCCACAACTGGGCCAATGGCCTGTACTTCTTCTTCTTCTGCGGCTTGCTGATCTCGGCCAGCCACACGCGGCGACACGGCCAGCACCATCACACCCTGCTCAGGTCAGTAGAAGGACCAGCTCGGGCACGCCTGCTGCTCTTTCTTTCTGCCCTGCTTTTCCTGTGGGTGCTTTGGCACGTGCATGGCGGTAGCTTACTTGCTGCGGGCGCGTATCATAAGGCGCAGGTGGTAGCAGGCTCCAACCAAACTGATCAGGCGCAGAAGCTGGCACAAATGGCCGAGTTAGTCGAGCAGGCGCACACGCAGCAACCTGATAACGGGCTGTATCTGTATGCGTTAGGCAGGATTAGGCAAGCGCAAGGCCAGGAGGCGCAAGCGGCGCAGCTGTATGCTGAGGCTGCCTTGCAGCAGCCTTTGGAAACAGCATATCTGGAGGCAGCAGAAGCACTGCTGAAGAAGCGTAGCCCGGCCAAGCACTAGGATGGTTCAGCTTTGTTGCCAGTCGCGACCGTCGAGAATCCCGCCTTGGGTAGAAACTACGACCTGCCGTACTGGCACCGTGGCTCCAGCCTGATCATAGGCGCGTCTGACAATCTGGAGCATGGAAGCGCAGCACGGTACCTCCATGATGAGAATAGTCACGGAACGGAGCTTCCGCGTCTTGAATAACTCGGTAAAACGATCTACGTAAAGCTGTTGGTCATCGAACTTGGGACAGCCAAGAAGGACCTTGCGTCCCTTGAGGAAATCCTGGTGCAACCCTGCATAGGCAATGGCCGTACAGTCCGCAGCGATCAGCAGATCACAGTTCTCTAAGAACAGCGCACCGGGCGGCACAAGACGGATTTGCACAGGCCAGTGACTAAGCGCACTGCTGCTTGGCATGGTAGGAGTAGCGGCGACGGGCTGCATCATCTTCAGTTGTGCAGAAGGGCAGCTCGGGTGTGCCTGCTGCTTTTCTTCGCCTAAGAATTGATCTACTGCCGCTTGATCAAACTCTTCTGCATCGCGCTCAATGATGGCCAGCGCGCCGGTTGGACAATGCCCGAGACAGGCACCCAGGCCATCACAGAGCTTGTCTGCAACGAGGCGGGCTTTGCCATCGACAATGCGCAGCGAGCCTTCTGCACAGTTGGGGATACACTCGCCGCAGCCTGTGCAAAGCTCCTCGTTGATTTCGATGATCTTGCGTTTCATAGATGTTCTCTCCTGGTTGTGATAGGGACAGAGGCGGCTTGCCTCCTGCCTAAGCAAGCTTGCTGCACCGCTCCTCAATCTCCGTGGTTGCCTGTAAGGCCAGCTGGCCTTACAGGCCCTGGAGTTGGGCGCGAATCCGGGCCAAGGCCTCGCGGTCTTCTGCAAGGTCAGGTAGGCCGATTTCTTCATCCAACTGCACGGTGCGGCTGATGTATTCCTCGGCCTTGCTCAGTTCGTTCTGCTCTTGGTAGATGCCCCCGATATTCCAGCAGATGACTGCTTCATCTGCCTTGGTGCCGAGTTTCCGACTGAGTGCCAAGCTCTGCTCGTAACGCTGCAAGGTAGTGGCATTGTCTCCCCGCACCCGGTAAATCTTGCCCGTGCTGGGCAGGAGCGTGCCTTCGCCGCTCTTGTGATCCAGATCTCGGCGGATGGCCAAGCTCTGCTCATACAGTGCCAGGGCTGCACTATAGCGAGCAGCGCGGTGGAAGTCATAGCCGGCCTTGCCAAGGTAGTCAGCGCGTTCCTGCTTATACTGATGGTCGAGCGGCAGGATCTCAGCGGCTTTCTTAAAGTACTCAGCTGCCTCAGCATAGCAAAGCTGGACCCGTTGCAGCTGGGCATTATCAGCATGGGTGGCCGCAGCTGAGAGACGGTGCTGGCGGGCTGCGTCATCCACTTGCTCGATGGCGTATAGATCGTAGGCTGCGGCCTGATTGAGCAGGTATTCGGCCTGGGCATAAGCGCAGGAGGTCAAAAGCACTCGTCGGGCGTGGCCCTTCAGCCGAATGACTTGCGGGTCTTCAGAGTGCATTGCTCCCAGGCGCAGCATCAGCACTTGGAAGCTATCCGCAATCTCATGCAGCTTACTGTCCAGTTCCTTCAGCGGAACGTGCTGCGCATCAATGATCTTGAAGAAGCTGTTCAAGGCAGATTCGCTGACCCCCAGCTCTTTGGCATACTTGGCCAAAAGTTGCTGGGAAAGGCCATTCAAGCTCGTGTCCTGCGTCTTAGAAGTATTCATTGTGCTGTCCTTGCCACCGAAAATGTTGTCTGTGATCTCTATCGCGTTCCTGCGCGGACAACTCAGTCCCGGCACTCCTTATCAATCCAGTTCAAATATACAGGCAGGCCCGCCTCTATCGGCACTTGGATGATCTCCGGCACCTCGTAGGCGTGATGGGCGATAATACAGGCTTGCACCTGAAGATACAGCGAACGCTTGGTCTTAATCAGCACCAATTTCTCAGCATCGCAGTTGACCTTGCCCTGCCAATGATACCAGCTCTGAATCGGCATGACTTGCACGCAGGCAGCCAAGCGTTCGGCCAACAGTGCCTCGATGATCTGCTGGCCGTTGCGGTCATCGTTAAACGTGGTGATAATCAGGCAATATTCGTCGTTCATGTTGACTCACTTGGGTGAATCATTCTCCCTGATTCCCATCCCCAAAAAAATCGGTAATAGCCCGGAGAATTTATCGGCAATAGGCAGAAAAAATCATCGGTAATAGCCTCCACAAATCATCGAGTATCCCCCCAACCATTTATCGAGTATCCCCCAGACTACTTATCGAGCGTACTTTGGTCTCGGATCGAGCGTAGTTTTGTTTGGGGATACTCGTTGTTTTGCAGGGGCAATACGTACAGTTTCCGTTAGAGAAATTGTTTGACAGTATATCCCCATATGATGCTCCGGCTCTATTCAACGACTGGCATAGCCCTGGGGATTCTTTGACTGCCAGTTCCAGGTATCTCGGCACATCACATCCAGCCCCCGCTCTGCTTTCCACCCTAGCTCACGCGCCGCAAAAGAAGGGTCAGCATAGGCACAGGCAATATCCCCCTGCCGACGCGGGGCAATGGTATAGTTAATCTTTTGGCCTGAGACACGCTCAAAGGCAGCAATCATCTCCAATACTGAATAGCCCTGACCAGTGCCGAGATTGCAGGCAAAGGCCCCTGGCTGCTGCTGTAGTTTTTCTAAGGCACAAAGATGGCCCTTAGCCAGATCTACTACATGGATGTAGTCGCGCACGCCAGTGCCATCCGGGGTTGGGTAATCATTGCCAAACACGGAGAGCTGTTGCAGCTTGCCCACAGCAACTTGGGAGATATAGGGCATCAGGTTGTTGGGAACGCCGTTAGGGTCTTCGCCGATCACGCCGCTCTCATGCGCACCAACTGGATTGAAGTAACGCAGCAAGGCGATGTTCCATTCCGGGTCTGACTGATGCAAATCCCGCAGGATATCCTCAATCATAGCCTTGCTTCGCCCATAGGGATTGGTGCAGACACCCAGAGGAAAGTCCTCAGTGATCGGCACGGAAGCAGGTGTGCCATATACGGTGCAGGAGGAGCTGAACACCAGGTTCTTTACCCCGTAACGCTGCATGGACTGGCAGAGGTTAATCGTGCCCGTGAGGTTGTTTTGATAATAGCGCAGAGGCTGCGCCACGGATTCCCCCACTGCTTTTAAGCCAGCAAAATGGATGACCGCTGCTGCATCAGGGCAGTGCTGAAAGACCTTATCTGTGGCTAAGGGATCAATGAGGTCAATGTGATAGAACGAGCACAATGACTTGCCCGTGAGCTTTTCGACGCGGCGTAGTCCCTCACGGCAAGAGTTCGAGAGATTATCAACGACCGTTACGTCATAGCCGCTGGTCAGCAGCTCCAGACAGGTATGCGTGCCAATGTATCCGGCTCCGCCGGTGACAATAATGTGCATGGAATGCTCCCAGGAGGTATTTACGGGGACGGCAACTCACTGTGTTTTATCCTGGAAAGCCTGCTGCTGGCAAGGGAAATCTCTGCCTGGTACCAGGTCTTGGCGTAGCAGTGTAAGTGGTTGCTTGCAGAATGCCCTTGCAGGCTGGTGTAGCTGGCTATACACTTTCACTACACTCAGTACAGTAAGGAGGCTCTTTATGCACACTGGCTCAATCTTTGGCAACAATCGAACCCAGGCGGTTCGGCTACCTGCGGAAACCCGTTTCCCAGACCACATTAGAAAGGTAGCTGTACGGATCTCAGGAAAAGACCGGGTACTGTCACCTGTTGAAAACACGTGGGACAGCTTCTTCCTCGCCGACAACAGAGTCACCGATGATTTTATGACAGAACGCGCCACGCAGGAGCAGCAAGAAAGGGAAGCCTTCTGATGTTAAAATACATGCTTGACACCAAAATCGTCATTTATGTCATCAAGCGACGACCACTGGAGGTTTTGGAGGTTTTCAACCGTCATGCCGGTCAGATGAGCATCAGTTCAATCACCTTTGCCGAGCTGATTCATGGAGCGGAGAAAAGCTCCAGGCCGGAACACAACTTAGAGCAGGTTGAAGATTTTGCTTCCCGCTTGGAAGTGTTGGACTATGGCAGAAAAGCAGCTCTGCATTACGGTGATATTCGCGCTGATTTAGAGCGCAGGGGAATGCCGATTGGCGTGAATGATCTGCATATTGCCGGACATGCCCGCAGCGAGGCACTGACTCTTGTCACCAACAACCTGCGGGAGTTTGAGCGGGTTGCTGGGCTGCGTCTGGATAACTGGATAGTCCCTCCTTCCTCCTGAAAACAACGAACCAAGATAATGCACGCAACCATCCACCACGTCACCCAGCGCATCATTGAACGCAGCAAGGCCAGCCGAGAAGACTACCTTGCGCGCATGGCCGCAGCCAAAGGCAACGGTCCTTTCCGCAAGCAATTGCCGTGCAGCAACCTGGCGCACGACCTTGCAGGCTGTCCATCCTGCCGTGTTGCCCTGTTGAATGAACAGGTGCCGAATATCGGCATCATCTCGGCCTACAGCGACTTGCTTTCTGCGCATCAGCCCTTGGGCCATTATCCTGAGTTGCTCAAGCAGGCCGTGACTGAGGCAGGCGGCACCGCCCAGTTCGCGAGTGGTGTGCCTGCCATGTGCGATGGCATCACCCAGGGCGAGCCAGGCATGGATCTCAGCCTGATGAGCCGCGACGTGATCGCCCTTTCGACCGTCATTGCCCTTTCGCACAACGTGTTTGACGGCGTGCTGCTACTCGGTGTCTGTGATAAGATCGTGCCTGGCTTGCTCATGGGCGGGCTGCAATACGGACACTTGCCCATGCTGCTCGTGCCTGCTGGCCCAATGCCCTCTGGCATCGGTAATCGGGAGAAGAACCAGGTGCGCGAACGCTTTGCCAAGGGTGAAGCCACGCAAGCCGAGCTGCTGGCTTCGGAATTGCAGGCCTATCACAGCCCTGGCACCTGCACCTTCTACGGTACGGCCAATTCCAACCAGCTGATGGCCGAGATGTTGGGCGTACATCTGCCGGGTGCGTCGTTTGTCAACGCGGAAACCCCGTTGCGCGAAGCCTTAACCAAGGCTGCCGCGACTCGGATTGCCGCTCTCACCCATCTGGGCCAGGAATACACCCCGCTGGCCCAGGTAGTCAGCGAAAAAGCGGTGGTTAACGCGATGGTTGGTCTGCTAGCCACCGGTGGTTCCACCAATGAAACCATGCACCTCGTGGCTATTGCCAAAGCAGCAGGGATCAGCATCAACTGGGATGACTTTGCCGAGCTATCCGCCGCAGTGCCGCTCTTAGTGCGCATCTATCCCAACGGTTCTGGCGATATTAACTCCTTTCAGCAAGCAGGCGGCACCGCTTTGTTGATTCATGAATTGCTGGCTGGCGGCTTTTTCCATGAAGACGTGCAGACTGTCGTTGGCCCAGGTTTCCGTAGATATCTGCAGCAGCCGGTTTTAGAGGGCGACAAGGCCATCTGGCAACCTGGGCCGGAGCAAAGCCGCGATCTGAGCATCATAGCCTCGCTTGCCAAGCCTTTTGCTCTGATTAGCGGGATTAAGGTCTTGTCTGGTAACTTAGGTCGGGCGATTATGAAAATCTCTGCCTTGCTTGATGGCGAGAATACCTGCGTGGAAGCCCCAGCCATGGTCTTTAGCAGCCAGCTGGCCTTGGAGCAGGCCTTCAACGCAGGGCAAATGCAGCGCGATTTAGTGGCTGTGTTGCGCTTTCAAGGGCCACGCGCCAACGGAATGCCGGAGTTGCACAAGCTGATCACCTTTCTCTCTATCCTGATGGATCAGGGCTATCAGGTTGGCATGGTTACGGACGGGCGGCTCTCCGGTGCATCCGGCAAAGTGCCCTTTGCCATCCACTGCACGCCAGAGGCCTTGGCAGGCGGTTTGTTGGCCAAGGTAGAAGACGGCGATCTTATCCGCATGGATGCCAAGAATAATCTGCTGGAACTGAAGGTGGATGCGGTAACCTTGGCCAAAAGAACGCCTGCTACGCCGCCAGGAGAACCCAGCGGCCTTGGGCAACAGATATTTGCCCCGTTGCGGCGGGTTTTAGCCGGTGCAGAAGAGGGGGCCAGCGGGATTTTCTGAGCACTTTGGAATTCCTTTTGGCTTCTCGTACGTAATGGCGTACTCTTAAAAGAAAAGCATAGGAGGTGCATTATGACAATTTTAACCGCCACGCAAGCCCGCTCGCAACTATACCGTCTGATAGATGAAGCGATAGTTTCTCATCAGCCTGTTGTCATCACAGGAAAACGTTCCAACGCTGTGCTGGTGTCAGAAGAGGATTGGCAGGCATTACAGGAAACACTATATCTACTCTCTATTCCTGGTATGAGGGAATCGATCAGAGAGGGCCTGGCTGTTTCTATTAATGAATGCGAAGATGAGCTTGACTGGTGATGTGGAAACTTATTTACACCAAGCAGGCAAATAAGGACGCAAGGAAACTTGCCAATTCAGGTCTGAAAGAAAAAGCCGAACGACTCCTGGATATTCTGCGCGTTGATCCGTATCAAAATCCGCTGCCTTTTGAAAAGCTCATCGGGGATTTAATCGGGGCGTATTCCCGCCGGATCAACATTCAGCATCGGGTTGTCTATCAAATCATGGATGCGGAGCAGTGACCTGTCTTCGCAAAAGCGGACACGTATTATTCCCTAAGTAGCCCTTTTGAAGAAGAGCGGCTCGTAGTTGTCCGGCGACTGATAACTGATCGCCGAATGCCGCCGTTGGCGGTTGTAAAAGCCTTCGATGTACCAA
>NZ_JBLWEO010000052.1:0-12856 GCF_048287395.1 Candidatus Electronema sp. PJ
AGGTCCTTGCGCATCCAGTCCACGGCGAAGCCGAAGTCGAAGCGGCCCTCCACCATGGACTTGCCGCGGTTGTCCATCTGCCAGCTCTGGGCCGCGCCCTTGCTCAGGATGGACTTTGATGACCGTGCTGTCGAGAGAAAAGGCATCCGCATTGATGCGAATCATCTGCTCCTGCTGCAGCCGTGCGAAAATCCGCTCCAGCACACCATTTTTGCTCCAGCGGCTCATGCGGGTGTAAATGCTGTGCCAATTGCCGAAACTGCTTGGAAGCCCTCTCCATTTGCACCCATGTTCAAGGACATGCAGCATCGCGTTCAGCATCGTGAGGTTGTCAATTGTGACATTTCCTCTCTGACGTGGGAAGATGTCGCTTATTTTTTCGTATTACTGCTGTGTTATTTTCATAGGATAACAATAACAGAAGGTTATTAATTAAGCAGGCAGTGTTAACAGGCCCTAAGAGAGGAGTTTGGCCGACTAAGAAAGGAGTTTTGGTCGGCCAAACTCCTCTCTGGCCGAGCCAAACTCCTTGGCAAACGAGTATCAGAAGAGACGAAGTTGTCTGCCGTTCCTTTGCTGCCGTTTTTTCTGCTGCGTAGAAGACGGTGATTTGAGCAGTTCCGCTGGAATCTCGGCAAGAAAGCGGGAAGGCTCAGGCCGCTCTAAGCCTGCAAAGCCCTGCCGCTCCCCGCTACTGCACAGATAAAGGGTTTCGGCGGCCCGGGTGAGGCCGACAAAGAAAAGCCGCCGCTCTTCGGCAAGATGTTCCTCTGCCGCCTCTGCGTCCAGTTCAGAGCGGGGAGTCAAAGGTAGCAACCCTTCCTCACAGCCAGCCAGAAATACGGCCTTGAACTCCAAGCCCTTGGCAGCATGAAGCGTTGCCAGCAAGACCGCTTCAGCCCGCTCGTCATAGATGACACTGTCCTCGTATTTGCGGAGATGCTCGGCAAAGGCAGGCAGTGACACGGCAGAGGCAGCCATATTGCGGAAGCGAAGTAGCTCAGGCTCCTCGCGGTTCAGGCCACACTGTTCGAGCAGGAGATCAACTGCCACTACAGGTGACTCGCCAGCTAGCCGAGTTACTCTTTCGGAGATGTGGGTAATGCTTGTTTGCAGCTGTTTTGGCAAGTCAGCAGCGGCAAGATCGACAAGAGGCGAGCTGCTGCTTTCCTTGTCTAGCAATACTTGTTCCGCAGCAGCAAGAGCCTGTGCGCCGATGCCCTCTTCCTGCCCCAAAAGGAAGAGCAGTTCCGCCTGATCAAGCCGTCCAACAGCGAGCAGAATCCAGTAATAGATGATCTTTATCTTGCCACTCAGATAAAAAGGCTGAAGATCGACCACCTGAAAGGGCAGTGTCCGATCAGCCAAGGCTTGGGCAATGAGCGGCATCTGTCGGGCGGTGCGGCAAAGAATAGCGATGTCAGAAAGGGCCAGTGTGTTTGCGTCGTTGCCTTTCAGTCGGTCAATCTCTCGATGCGAGGTGCCGCCGATGAGTTGCTGAATCTGCTCGGCAATGAATCTGGCCTCGGCATTGGCAGTTGTGGCAACATGGCGATAAATGCTACTTTGTTTGTCTGTTGCTGCTTGAGTGTCCTGTTGTTCGCTTCCCTCATGATTATGAGCGATCACCGCCGCCGCTGCTTTCAAGATCGCTGCGCCACTGCGGTAATTGGCGGTCAACTGATGGCATTCCGGTCGCTGTTCTTCTATGAACTTGCGGAACCAAGTCGGATTTGCCCCCCGGAAACCGTAAATGGCCTGATCTGGATCGCCAATAGCAAAGACACTGCTGCTTTCAGCCAGCAGACGTACCAGTTCGTACTGCGCGGCATTGAGATCCTGGAATTCATCCACCAGCAGCTGGGCAACAACGGCCCGCAGTTCGGCGGCAAAGTTGCTGTCTCGATGCAACAAGGCAGTGCAGGCCGGAACAATCTCGTCCAAGTCGAGCAAATTGCGCTCGCGGAGGCAGGTAAAATACGGTCGCAGGAGATCGTCTTCGGCATAGCCTTCCGGTAGCATTGGCTGCTCGGCGAGAAAAAGACTAACCCGTCGCCGGAGGTCTTTCCTTTCGCGTTCAGAAAGCTGTGGATACTGCTGCTTGAAAATCCGTTCCCGCATCTCTGGCCCAGCCAGTGAAAGATGAGGCTTATGGCGACGCAACCAATGCAGACAGAAGCCGTGAAAGGTGTCTACCCAAACCTGCGCGTCGCTAGCAGAAGCGAGCCTCTGGCGAATTTCCTCGGCAGCCTTATTGGTGAAGGTGATTACTGTGATTGGCCCCTGCCCGCTGTTCAGCAGGCGCACGGCCCGTTGCACAAGCGTGTGCGTCTTGCCTGTGCCTGGCCCAGCTTGGACGATAATCCGGGCAGCCTCACTCTCCACAGCCGCCTGCTGATGCGGGTTGAGCTGCCTACTTTCCGGTTTCTGTTGGGCTGCCTCTCTTTCCTTTTTGCGAATGAGTTTTTTTTCCTGAGGCTTCTTTGCCCGCAGCTTGGTCGGAGTTAGACCAAAAAGATTGAGCTGCCCACCCAGCTCGGCCCGCTCCTCATCAGCAAAAACCTTAATTATCCCAAACTCACCGTCAAAACCCGGCTTGCAGATCACTCGTTTTTCCCGCACTCGTTTAATTGCCTCTGCCAACAAGGTCGAGACAGCGGCGATTTCAGCCAGCGGGGTTTCAAGCAGGAGGCGAAATTCTGAGCCGAAGGTATTAATCAGCCTGCCGTAGGCTGTGTCAACCTGCTTACTTGCTGCGCCACAATCAAACAACTCCCCCAGCAATTCTGGCAGTGGAATCAGGCTGTGTACCACAACAGGTCCGCCTTCCGGCCAAAACGGTTCGTCCCGATCAGCCAGCTCCAATACCCGATATAAGACCCCGATAGTCAGTGGCTTACCGCATTGTGGGCAAATGCCCTTGACTGCTGCGGTTTGGTGCGGCTCAAAACAGAGGCCACAGTTCCGGTGGCCATCGCAGTGATACTTCCCCTCTTCGGGATAGAACTCGATAGTGGCCTGAAACTGCCGCAGTGCCCGATTGCGCAGGGCTTCTTTCAGCGAAAAAAAGTCAAATGCAGCAGCAAAGATGTTGGCCTCGCGCCCCAACTTGGACGGGGAGTGGCAATCTGAGTTAGAGATCAGGGCAAAGCGGTCAAGCGCAGAAATACGGCGGTTCATTTCTGGGTCAGAGGAAAGACCGGTTTCCAAAGCAAAGACCTCGCCGCTCAGATCACCAAAGCATTCCTCGATGCTCTCAAAGCCAGATTTGGAACCAAAAAGGGAAAACCAGGGAGTCCAGATATGCGCAGGCACGAGGAAGCCTTCTGGCGCATGTTCCAGCAGAATAGCCAAGAGCATCTGCGAATCAAGCCCAAGAATAGGGCGGCCATCCGACTCCAAATTGCCAATTCCCGCGAGAACACCGTTGATGCGCCGCACCGCTTCAAGATCGGGTGCATAGAGTAGATTATGCACCTTGCGCACCTTCCCGCCCCGTTTGTAGATAGAGCTGATTTCCGCACTCAGAACAAAACGAACGCGCGAGGTATCGGGCGGGTGCAGGCCTGGCGGCAGAATTGGGGCTAAGGATTCGTAGGATAGCTGCTGCTTCAGGCGGAAAAAACCCGGTTCTGCCGGTTCTAGCTCTGTGCAAAGCTGGGCAAACCAGCCCGGATGCGTGAAATCACCGGTAGCAACAACATCAATCCCCTTAATCGCGGCCCAAACTGCCAGGCCATGCAGCGTACTGGCCTTGCTGGTGGCGCGAGAGTAGAGCGAATGAATATGAAGATCAGCAATATAAAGTTTATGGTCGTAACTCATATTATGGAAGGATTTACAGTGCGTAGCAAGCAGGTTGAAGAGAAGTGCAACTCAGCAAGGGAGGAGTCCAACTCGTTTGCCAAGGAGTTTGGCTCGGCAAGAAAGGAGTCTGGCCGAGTAACAAAGGAGTTCTGCCGAGTAGGAAAGGAGTTTTAGTCGGCCAAACTCCTTTGCTGCCGACTTGGAAAGCAGTTTGGCCAAGCCGAACTCCTTTGTTGCCGAGTAGAACTCCTTTGCAAGTCGGCAAAACTCCTTTTTGGCCAAGCCGAACTCCTCTTCTGTCTAGCCAAACTCCTGGGCAAGCGAGTTCTAAAGAAGTTAACGCTCTCTCCGATTCACGAACTTCTGTTTCAAGATCGAGCCAAGCAGCAGCAAAGCCCAGCGCATTTTGTCAGGATGGCCTTTTCCTAATTGGCTGGCCAGGTAGATCTTGAGCACTTGCAGGCCAAAGAAGGTGTTGTTCATGCAAAGCCGCTGCCAGACCAGAAACACGGTGTTGGCCAAGGCTGCCGCTTGATAGAGGCCGGTCTGTTGGTTGCCGTGCAGCAGCCGCAGGAGCCAGGCTTCGGCACGCAGCAGCTCACTGGCTTGTGCTAAGGCGCAGCTTCTGCCTCTGCCGATATTGCGATGAAAAAGCAAGTCTTCCTCATTGGCGTGCAGGCCCATTTTGTCGAGCTGGCGGCGGATGATGCGGGCGGCTTGTTGGTCCATGTTGTTCCAATCTGAGCCGGTCATGCTGTTGCTATGGATCCGATACAGCAACAGCACTTCCTCAAGATTGACCGTGGGGAAGAGATCAATTGCCCGGTTCCACAGCTCATAATCTTCCGTAGGATAATAGCTTCCATCATACCAGAGATTATGTTCAAGCAGGCAATTTTTCCGCAGAAAGACCGTTGGATGACAAAAAGGGCAGTCAAACAGGGCGTAGGCGCGGATGGCTTCGGTGGTTGCGGGATAAATATCGAGGCGCGGTTTGGTGTTATCCTGGGTAAACATGCCAATAGCCGAACCACAGAAGCCGATTTCAGGATGCAGCTCCATGTATTCCAGCTGCCGCTGGAGCCGTTGCGGTAGGGCGATATCATCGGCATCCATGCGGGCGATGTACTCGCCTTGCGCCTCCTGCAAACCCCTGTTCAGGGCACCAGAGAGCTTGAGCCGTTCAGGATTCTTCAGTACCCGGATGCGCTCATCGTGAAAACTGGCGATGATTTCCGCTGTCCGGTCTGTGGAGCCGTCATCAACCAGCAGCAGCTCGAAATCGTGCCAGCTTTGGCCGAGAATACTCGCGATGGTTTCCTGAAGATAGCGTTCACCGTTGTAAACCGGGAGGAGGACGGTGATTTTGGGCATGGGAAGAACGGAGTCTTATGAGTTCTGACGATGGCGGAGCTTGGTCAGCCAGTTGCGCAGGCCTGCGGGCAGGCTTTGAAAGACGCTGTTCAGCGTTGCTTCGGCCAAAGATTCGTAAGTGCCCAGCTCTTGGCTGAATATTCGGTACGGAGAAGAGAGAAAGACCCTGGCCTGCTCGGTTCGATTGAGACGTGCAGCCACGCGCTCTAAGTCAGCATGACGACCATGCAGGATTTTTACCTGGCAATGCTTGCCGGCAAAATTTGGGCAGATGGTTCGGAAATTGTATTCCTGGGGCAAAATAAAGAGCTGGACATCAGAGCGGTATAAGGCATCCCGCAAGGAATGCTGATCCCGGTAGGAATCGGCATTTTGGGCCAACATCTGGAGAAAAGTTGCTTCCCAACGGTGAAGCAGGGCCTTTACCTGGTTGTTTTGCCGAAAGGCAATCACCCCAGAGTTCAGCTCAGGGAAACAAGCGGGCAGTTCAGGAAGAGGATACTGATACCGGTCAGGTGCTTGGGCCAGAGCAATGTCAAAACGGTCAAGCAAACGGAACAGATCCTCCACCGGAGCGCAGAGCCAGGTGTCGGTATCGAGAAACAGCGTCTTCTCATAGGGAGAATCGAGCAGCGGTTTCATTTTATCGCGGCAGGAATGGCTGACTTCGGTCAGCAACTGCACGCTATCCACCTCAGCAGGCGGTGCAACAACCATCTCCTGCAAATCGGTGAACAAACAGATCGGCAGATCCGGCATCTGCTTTTTGGCAGAACGGGCGGAAAGCAGAGCTTCAGCGACAAATTTCCTGCCCGTGGCAATATAGACGATTCCTCTGGACTCTGTCATTGTTGCCGCAGCGCACTCATGCAAGCATTGTTAGCCAGCATTGATCCTGGCCAGGACTTCTTGCTCCAGTTCAAGCAAATTTTCCGGCAGGACAATGTTCTTTTTCGTCTCTAGCGACTCGTTGACCCGTACTCGGGCTGCCCGTTGGAAACGTAATCGAGTCAGCCAGGCTGGAAATCGCAGTTGCAGATTCAGGGCCGTGAAACAATCAACCAGACCGGAAAAAGTCCGCAGGCTAACCAGGGTGGTTTCGGCAATTTTTGCGCCGCGCTGGGTGAAAATGTCCTTATAGACCTGGCATCTTCTTTCGATTTCCAGGCAATACCAGTAACAGAGCTGGTAGTCGTGCATCGTTTGCCAGTTGGCAAGCTGAAGGACATTCGGATCATCCGGCGATAAGTAAAATCGCAGCCCTTTCTCGCTCCGGCCTGGAATGGTGCCCATGGTTAACATGCTGCGCGCGACATCTCGGGCTGGCCGCCGATGAATAACCAAATCAGGCACAAGACCCAGCTGCAACAGAGGCTCCAGAAAGCCTTTGCAGGTGAGATGACTTGTTTCAATATAAATTGCCGCAGGATTACGAAGGATGGCAGGCAGCTTTTTTTCCAGGAGAAAGTTGATAGCCAGGTCGTGATTCTTCTGCACAGGTCGTAAAACCTCAGCAAACTCCGGTTCTGGCTCATGGACAGCGTAGGTATCCCGCGCATAACCAAGAATGGCACTGAGATAAGCTGTGCCACTGCGCCCCGTAGTGACGGTAAACACCAGCCGTTTCTTCTGTAGCTGCCTGATCAGCTCCTCTTGGTTCATAGCATTGACTGAGGTTCAGTGAGTTTTACCGGTCAGGCGGTTGAAGACTTCCTGATGCCGGTGTAACCAAGGGGTTTTATCAAAATACTGCACTGCTCGCTGCCTTGCACCTTGCTGATACCAAGCCAACTTCGCGATGACCTGCAACACTGCGTCAGCAAGGAGCTTGGGATCAGGTGGATGATCCTGCTCCCAGTCCAGCGGCCCTGCCACGCCCACACCGCCCTGCTCGCCAACCAGTTCAGGTACGCCGCCAGTTGCTGAATACACCACGGGCAGGCCGCAAGCCAGGGCCTCGACGACGAGACGGGGGCAGGGATCGTTGTATTTCGTGTGCAAGAGAATGGAACAGCTCTGCAAAAGAGCGGGGGCCTCGTCCTGGGTGTATGGCCCAACGCACACTACCTGCTCTGCCACTCCAAGCTGGCGGGCATATTCCTGTACTTCCTGCTCTGCCTGGTGCTTATCAGCATCCCAGCAGAAGCGTCCGGCGATTTTCAAGATGATCTTCTGGTTAACTTGGCGGACCTGCTGAAGAGTCTCCAAAGCAGTTTTCACTCGGTACTGTGTCCAATGGCTACCAGACAGCAAAAGGATGATTGCATCGTCGCTGACTGACGGTAACGCCGGGGAAAACAAACAGGTATCGACCGGATTGTACAAAATCTCCGCCGCATCATGCTGTTGCCGCACCCCTAAGAAACGCTCCGCTGACAACTGGCAGAACGCGCTCTGGTAAAAAACGTGATCTGCCAGAGCATGAAGCCGGGCCATAGGCTGATTCTGTCGTTCCCATCCTTTGCCGAACCAACCTGGATACGCTACGCCATTTTGATTGACTACGATCTTTGCTCCGGCTTTCCGAGCCATCTTAGCTAAACGCACGGGAAAATAGGGCAGAGCACTGGAGACGAGATAGAGAATATCAGGACAAACAGAACAGTGCGGAAAGACTTTATTCAGATCATGCAGTTTGACCATGCCGCCAAACACATGTTCATTCGGCCCAGGTACCCGCTCAAATCCATAATTGATCCGCAGCGGCCCATTCTGCTGCTCCGTTGGTCTGCTGCGCCAGGTTCTGCGCAGGAAGGGATAGGATTTGAGCCAGATATACCCCAGATTAACCAGATCAAGAGGCTTCAACTACGTATTTCCAGGAAGAATCCGGTGCCAGTCCCGGATTTTTTTCGCCAAGGCAATATATCGTGCGGCGATATCAGCCATGTTTCGCGTCCAGATCAGCCGTTGAAACGAGACCACATTATTTGCCAGCCGCTCAAGTTGCTCCAGAATGTCATTCTCGTTGGTAAAAGGGAGGCCGGCAAAAGAAACTAATTCCGGGTTACCTCCGTCGTCGCGGTACAAAACAGGTAGCCCGCAAGCCAAAGCCTCTAATAAGGCATTTGAACAGGGTTCATGGAGGCTCAAAGCCAGATAAATGTCCTGCTGACGCAGCAGCTGGGCTAACTCTTCGGAAGGTACCGCCTGAATATGCTTAATATGCTCAAATTTTTCCTGAACTCGCCCGATAAAGGTGTATTCAAAGCGACTCCAGTCCAAGTGCTCGTCCAGCCATTTCATCAGCGGCCCACCTTTTCTGGGGTTATCTGACCACGCTGACGAGACAAGCCTGATTTTTCTTCCCTGTTCAAAGGGAAGACGGCCATCTGGATTGAAAATAGCCCTGTTGACGCTGTTATGAATGATCACCGGCGCAACAGCCCTGAAGCCTAGCTCAGAGCATTGCCTGAAACTATACGCTGACTGGAAAACTGTCGCCGAAGCAAGCTGCCGGTTTAGGGTAAAAATCTTTTCATCTTCCATTCTACCTTCTCCCCGGTACAACGTGACAGGCCCATCAATCCTGTGAATCATTCTAATCGGGAAGGAACCTGCTTTCTGCTGGAATTTTTTATAATCAAACCAGCAAGAATTACAGATATGGACATCAATGGAGCTGGATAGCTTGTTTGTTTCCGTTTTTACCCCTTGTTTTTCCATCTCATCCTGCAATGCCAGCATGAATTGATTGCCGCCTCCGTAGGGTGGTTTATGGAATTCATGCCAGAGTGAGATGGAGAGTTTTTCAGAAGAGGCGTAACGGCCAGTTAATCGTTGCAGCTGGACGGCTATTCTTTTTTTTAGATTGTTAGGGGCAATAGCTTTCTCTGTCCATTTCTCTGAAATTACAAATGGTTTAACCTCATCTATCTGTCTGTACAGCTTTTCAAAAAGCGGCACATTGCATTCTGGAGTATGTCGGGCAAGCACAGCCTGATAGTGCGGCTCCACGGTTGCCTCAAGATTGCGGTGATGATAATGCGCTTCTATCTTGGCCGCTGCTTCATCAAAAGAGCTGTACAGGGATTCTGGCAGCAGAATGTCCGGCGCAATCCCAACTGGTGTGCAGAGGATAGGCGTTTTGGTTGCCGCCGCTTCAAGGACAGAGCGAGGCCCACCTTCCCAGCGGCTCGTTACCAGATGTAGATCAGAGGCATTATAGAGATCACTGACAACTTCGGCAGGAGCAATATTGCTTGTTAGGTCATCATCCTGTTTTGTTTCCTTGCCGATAAAGGTGAAAGGAATAGAGAAGCGTCGAAACTGGCTGCGGATCCAATGCCGCCGTGGCCCAGCGAGCAGGAAATGAACAGGAATTTGCTTTTTTTGGAGATGGATACCGAGTTCAAGCAGCAGCTCCGCTCCCTTCTGATCTTTTGGGAGGGTCAGGTCATGCCCAAAAGAATCTCGCATGAAATTGCTAATCAGCAATACAGATTCAGATATTCCGTAACGATTGCGCACAGCTGTCTTTGACAGCGGCTGCGGGTGAAAGATATCTGTATCTACTGAATAAGGAACGTAGGCGTGACGGTATCCCAGCAAGTGTAAATCCCGCACCGCCTCCTGCGACATGGCCACCCATAACCCGACCATGTCTCCAGCCTTGATCATGGCTGGATTCTCATACAACCGCATCAGATTGTTGCAGACATGGCAGATGATACGCTTGCCTGAAAGCCGCTTTTGATCCAGCTGAAACAGCGGCTCTTCCCAAACAGAATGGATAACATCAGCTTCCTCAAAAGAAGTTAGCTGCACCAACCCTGAGAGCTGCTGCAACGATCTTTTGGTGAGTGCCAAGTCGGTGTCTAACGCCCAGCCGTTATTCTCGCTGCCGCACAGGTGTACTTTTACAGGGGAACTGATCATCTGCTTTTGAATACGCAGCGGGTGGGCTTACCGGAAAAGATCGTCGTTTTTTTGTAGATATTGTTCACATGGTTCCTTCTACAAAAAAGGTCGGGCTGATTTTTCCACCAGCTGACCGCGCATATACCGTTCACGTTTCCAAGACGACTGTTGTTCAATACCTGCTAAACGAAAATAGAGGGCTTTAATTCTCGCGAATATTCCCTCGGAATTCATGTCAGAAATATTTTTCCTGACACTTATCTTGTGCTCCTTTTCCAGACTGCTCCTTCGAATGAAACAAAGATGGAGACAGCGGAAGTCAGCTTCATCCCATGCGGTAGTTTTGTACAGTTCCAAGCGGAGGGATTCGTCATACCCCTGCCTGAATTGAATTGTTCCTCCATGCAGACGTTCAGGGCAGGGACCTGACCAAGTATTAATTGCATTGAAATTATACAATTTAGTCATACTTCGACAAGGTGGTGACAAATAACCTTGAACATACCCTGTCGCTATATTGAGATCAATGCAGTGTAAAGCATTTCCAAGAATAATCCACCATGAATTATATTCTCCAGAAAAAAGTCGTTGTCTTAGCCGTCTTAATCCAGCAGGATCATATAATTCATCGCCATCCACGGCAAAAATCCAAGTATCTGTTCTGGCATAGTTACTGACTAAATCATGAGAAAGTGCAGGACTGCTAATAGAATAACTATGTATTTTTCTATATTTTTTCTGAAGTCTCTGAACTTTGCAGTAAGTTTGATCATCTGATAGATTGTCGGCAACAATAATTTCATCACAGAATTCAAAAATATTTTCTAAAACTTTTTCTAAAAATAAATCTTCGTTTCTAACAAGAGAAATGCCAATAATTTTTTTTTTCATAAAAATATTATAAATTACTGTCAGTTGATAAAGGCAAGATAACTTTTTTAAAAGATAATATTTTTTGCTTGAACAATTTTTTTTGCAATAACGCTCGACCCGGAAGTTATACCGTCTTTTCGCTTGTTCCTGAAGCAGAAAGGTTGCGTTGGAATCGGTAGGTCAAGGAATGGGCAGAGTTTTTCCCACCCATCTCCAGCTGTAATATTCATTTCTAACAGGTCTCCTGGTCGATTTCTAAAATATTTCCTAATTTCTTCGTGATGACTATAATAGACATCGATAAATTTTTCCCTGTCAAATACAGGTGTGCCATACATAAGCATTCTGCGCATAATGATAAGGTCTTCTGACCGATCAGGTGGAGTGTATCCGTGAATATACTCTGTAGAATCAAGCCATGACTTAAGATCACGGATCAGCAAGATGAATTTTGAATCTGGAAATTTATAATCCAGATATTTATAAAAAATCGTACAGCCATTGTCGGAGGCTCCATCGAGATAACGCAACTGCTCAAAGGTAGGATTATGAACAACATTCTGGTAGCCGAGAATTCGCAATGCGTCACAGAAACTAGTTGTCCCTGTTCGCCCTAATCCAATACCCCATGCTCTATATTTTATATTCATTATTCATAAAGTATTCGCTTGGATAAAAAAAAGCCAATGAATTACATTCATGCCGCTCATTCATACATTTTATATTTAATGGCTGGAATTTACCGTCGAATGCACGATGATCTCCCCATATTAACTTATAATCTGTATCAAATAGATATTTTGAGACATCTTTGTTTGTTTTACCAGTAGCATTGACTGATGAAGCCTCATCAAATTCAATCAAAATTAATGGGCGAAACCTTTTGATTGTCTTAATTCCTCCTAGAATGATCTCTGATTGGTATCCTTCAACATCTATTTTTATCAAACCGGGTTTAATATTATATTTTGAGCAGAATTCGTCAAGTGTTATAAAATCAATCATATTTTCATCTAGAGCCTCTTTCTTAAAGAAAGAGGTAATCCTCTCTAGCACGCTCACCTTCTCTATCTCTTTCATAAAAAAATCGTTAAATAGAATTCTTTTATTTGCATAACTAAAAGAAGATATAGCGCAGTTAAATAGCTTTACTCTTTCTATATTAAGATGTGTGTTAATCAATATATTTTCTTTGAGCGCATGATAAGAATATTTATTCATTTCAAATGAATAAATATTTGCAGACGTAAATACTGCTGCGCCAAGCAAAGAAAAGTATCCGTAAAGCGAACCAATATCAAGCACAGTCTCAATATGCTGAACATATTTTTTTAGCACATCAAAAATCGCTATCATTCCAGGTTCATGAATCCCTCCCGAATTATGTTTTTTTCGAACCCATTTAGCTGAACCACCAGCAACTGTTCCTTTTGCTGTTGGAGAAAAATAGACAGATGGGTACGAGTCGATTGCCAATTCCTGTTTTCCCTCCAGCTCAGAGAACTTCCATCGAAGATTAGCAAGACTTGTATTAATCAATTCGCAGATCTGTTCAGATTCAATCATCAGAATATGTTATAAATACAATTTATTGCGAAGCATTGGCCGTTTTCTGGAGATAGGTACTGAAGCTGCTCATGTCCATTTTCTTTGGTGCAATCTGTTCCAACCTATAGTCCAACAATGATAGCGGCAAAAATCAAAAGCATAACAGCGCGTGAAATATTTATCAGAGTTCCTTCAGTTAAGAAGGAACTCTAGGGAGGAGAGTTTTGGACAGACGAATATTTTGTTTCAACAGTCTGACCTGTCTTCGCAATAGCGGACACGTTTTATTCCCTAAGTAGCCCTTTTGAAGAAGAGCGGCTCGTAGTTGTCCGGCGACTGATAACTGATCGCCGAATGCCGCCGTTGGCGGTTGTAAAAGCCTTCGATGTACCAA
>NZ_JBLWEO010000053.1:0-17463 GCF_048287395.1 Candidatus Electronema sp. PJ
ATTCACCCCACCCTTAATCCCAATCGGATCACAACTGCACCACCGCCCCAACCACCCCGCATAATACCTCGCCGAATGATAATTCAGCCCGGTTTCCTCATCGCGCTCCATCCCCGTGTACCGGTACCGCTTCAAACTCACCTCAGCTTTGCTCCGCCCCGCCTGAAACGCCGTGCTGCCGTAGGGATGATACTCCTCATAGGAAATCACCGCGCCGTCCTTGTCCAGCTCCAAGCTCGCCGACCCCAGATGATTGCCGAGCTGATAGCGCAGCAGCGGCACGCCCACATCCTCGCGGCTGTCCGCATCAAGGGTCTTGGTCTCCACTAAGGCGATGCGCTGCTTGTCGTCCATCAGATGCAGGCTTTCCCGCTCCAAGGCGCAGCTTCCGCCGCTCCATTCCCGATAGACCTCGAAGCCGCCCAGATAAATCCGCTCGTTCCGCTTGGCCGGTGCGCCGCCTGCCGCTGCCTGGCCCTCCGTCACCTTGCGCACCCGCTGGCCGCTGCTGTCATAGACGTAATAGGTGATCTCCGGCGTGCTGCCGTTGCTCACCGCCTGCCGTGACGAGGCGCAAAGCTGATCGCGGAAATCCCAGGCCATCAGCGGCAGATGGGGCATCCGGGTCATGTTGCCGTGCGCGTCGTAGCTGTACGGCTCCACCACCGGATTGCTGCTGTTGGGCCGCAGCACCGTCCTGCTCAGGCGGTTGCTGACCTTGCCCGGCTCCAGCAGGCAGGCCTCTTCGTAGGCATAGCTGCGCGTCCAGTTGCCGTTATCCGCCTGATGCTCAAGCTGGGCAAAATTGCCGACCGCGTCGTACAGATACCGCTCAAGATAGCGGCGCAGGGCTTGGCCGTCATGGGGATGCGGCTGATGAATGCGGAACTCGTCGTTCCACGAGCTTTCAGGATGGGCCGCTTGCCCTATGTGCTCCCGGCCTTCCGCCGCAATCAGCCGGTACAGGGCATCGTAGGTGTAGTCGCAATGCGGCTCCACTGCCTGATTGCGGAAAAAGACCGTCTGCTGCGCCTCGTCCCGAATGCGGGTGATGTTGCCTGCCGGGTCGTAGGCGTAGCGCAAATCCTGAAGACGTGCGCCGTCCGCAGCCCGTGTGGTCTTGAGCCTGATCAGGCGGAAGGTCTTTTCGTCATAGGCGTAATCGGTTGTCGTGCCATTGCCGTATGCAATCCGGCTGCGCTGGCCCTTGGCATCGTAGTCAATGTTGGTCACAGGCTGGAAGCTGGCTGTGGCCGGATCGAGCAGGGCGGCGGGTTCTTCGGCCTTGCCTAACCAGACATGCACCTGCTCCAGCAGCTTGGCCTCGTTGTAAGCAGGCCGGATCACATTCGCGGTGCTGCCAGCTTGGCTGCTGCGGGGCGCAGTGAGCTGAATGGGCCGGTTAAGCGCGTCGTAGCGGGTGCTGCTGCGAAAAATCTCTTCTTCCAAGGCTGGCTGGGCCGACCAGTCGGGAACGCCTTTGTAGTCCTGCGTCAGTTGACGGCTGCTGCGGAGCAGGTTGCCTTTGAAATCAAATTGTTCGCTGACCACCACGCCCGCGCTGTCAAAGACTTGGTACGGTTTGCCCCGGTGATTGTATTCCTTAGAATCAGACAATGCACCGGGCGTGTCGCCGTAGATTGTCTTTTCGATCTGGCGTTCCGGCTGGCCGCTGTCGCTGACATAATGGGCGATTGGCCGCCGCAGGGCATCGTATTCCATCCGGTGGCTGAAGCCCCGGCTGTCCCAAGTGCGAAGCGGCTTGCCTGCCGCGTCGTTCAGCGTCCAGCGTTCGCCCGCCTCCATGCTCGCCTGATGGATGCGGCTGCCAAGCATGTCGTAGCCGTAGCGCATGACCACACGGTCAAGGGCATCGGTCACGGCCCGCTGGTTGCCTTCGATGTCCAAGGCAACGTGGGTGCGGAATTTCTCCGTGCCGCCGTTGTCGGCGATGGTCAGGAAGGCCCGGCCCAAGCTGTCGAAATGGGCTGTTGTGGGTGTTCCGGCATGACGCACCGCCTTTTCTGCCGCGTCCTTCTCTTCTGGCCCCATTGCCCCGCCAATGCGCTGCCTGTGCCAAGAAGGCCAATACTCCGCTTCCGGCAGCCGAAGGAAGAAGCCACGCACATCCTTGTCGGTGCGGGGATCAAGCAGCACGGTATCGTTGACATCCCAGGTCGTCTGCTGCCAGGGATCAAAGACCACCTTTTCCCAAGTCTGGTTGGGATGCAAGGTTGCCACAACCCGCTCTGCTGGATCGTAGAACAGAGTGCTGCTCACGCCCCATTGCTCAATGCCGAACTGATGGCTGGGGCTGAAAAATGGCTCATACTGCCGAATAGGCTTGCCCTTGTTGTTGTAGATTTTTGCCCCAGTGCCAACCCAGCGAGGATTGACCACCGGGCCGCCCTCAACTATCGGCCCCGGTTCTGCCTGGGTCTTGGTTTGCGCTTCCCGGCCAAAGCCGTCGGAATAAACAAAACTGAGATGCGCCTTGCTGATTTCGCCTGGCTTCAAATCGCTGACATGGGTTTCACGGGCAATGGCCGCTGCACAGGCCGGTCTGCCGCTTCTGCGGAAGCAGTCAAGGTCGTAGATAATCCGGGTGCTGGCTGTGCCCAGATGTTGAACAGCTAAAGGGCGCGGGTTGTCTGCCGCAAAAAATGCCTCTATTTCCTCCGGCGACAAATCCGCCTTAAAATTGGCAAAGGAATCACCCAGCAACTCGCTATTCTTGCCCATCACTGCTGTGCCGACCACCATGCCCAAGGCATCAAAGCGCACCTGCGAGCGGTTGCCGTTGGGGTCGGTCAGCTGTTCTGGCTGCAAGGTTCGGTAGTTATTGCGGGCAAGAACCGTGTTGCCCAAGGGATCAACGCTGCGGATCACGCTCAGGCGGTAGGCATCATATTCCGTGCTGTGAATATTGCCGAAAGGGTCTCTGGTCTGCACAGGCAGGTAAAATTGCTCCGGGGCAAACACCTGCCGACCGGAAGGTATCCACCAGCCGCCATCCTGCTGCGAATATCCTCCTTCACCAGCCAGTAGCGCATCCAGCTCGTCTGCGGTGATCTTGCCGCCATAGATTTGCATCAACAATCCCGGCGTGAAGGCCAGCTTGAAGCTCTCGCAGGGCAGGGCCAGCGACTCAATTACGCCCAAGGGCAGCGGAGCAGGGCTGGTCGTACCTGCATCAGCGTTGCGGCGGTAAAGCGTTCTAACCTGCTCAATCAGACGTTTTTGCACAATGCCTGTTGTTGGTTCAGCTTCGTAGGCGATGAGCGTTGCGGCTGCCAGGCGAATGCGGAAATCAGCAAGGGAAAATGGGGAAACAGCGGATGGTAATCCGGTTATTTCATAGGTGCGTGTTGCAACAGCCACGCCGACCCGATACCAGTCCAGCTCGTCAGGCCGGTTGGCCACCTGATTTTCGGTGCAGGTGATTTGGATTTGCGCCTGCTCCGCAAAGGCAGGCTGACGGCGTGGATAGGCAAGAGCGGCGGCGTGGAGGACATTGCCAAAGGCATCCACGGCCAAGGTCATTGAGTGGCTGATCCGGGGATCAAAAATCTTCCGCCTCTTGCGGGCATCCGGTTCAGGATCAGAGGGATCGGGTTGAAAGTTCCGCTCGTAGTGATAGTCAACGGTCTCCAGCGGATGCGCAAAAAATACCGCATGGCGATTGCCGCCTTTCCGCTGCACAGGCAGGATAGCGTAATTCCGCTCAGAAACGCTGTACGGGTGCGGACTTTTGTCCGTGCCGTCTTCGGCATAAATTTCCTGCCGCAGGATCGACCCCTTCAAAGCCCGGCAGGCTTCCCGCTCTTCCTCAACTGTCAATCCTGCGGGCAGCACAGTGTCCGGCAAGAGGACAGCCTGAGCATCTTCCTGATAATATTCATGCGTGTAAATTTGGGAGATTCTGTTTTGTGCAAGATGTGCCCCGTTGTGAAACCAAGTTTTGGTATGCACAGGCGGCACAAAGGAGGCGGCATCCAGATTGGTGCTGGCGGCAAGTTCTTCAGACGGAATGTTGCCGATTTCTTCGGTGTCCCATTGCTCCACCATGCCGAAGCCCCGGAATTCACGCTCCACACCGTCAAAATAGCCGTGATGATAGGCATAGCGGCTGACAAAGCGGCTGCGGCTGATGCGGTCAAACGTCTCAACCCGCTCCACCACATGCACCGGGAAGGGCAGCTTGGTGATCCACGGCTTGCCGTTCAGCTTGTCACGCAGATAGAACTTGATCGAGGGGGCGTATTCGACTCTGGTTTCCGCACCCAAGTTGTTGACCGTTTTGACCAGCAGATGCGGCTTCTGTCCACCCATCAGGTTGACATAACGCATCTGGCGGCCTGCGTTGCCAAGTAGCGGCGATGACCAGACCAGACAGGCCGTGCCGTTGCCGAGCAGATCAGCCGTATGGACTGCCGTCAAGTTGTCAGTCGGCGGGAAAACAGCCAGTTGCTGCGGCTTGCTCCATGAGTTGCCGGACTGGTTGAAATACAGGCGCACCCCTTGGGCATGAAGATAGATGATGTCCGTGGTGCCGCTGCCGTCAATGTCAGCCAAACGGATGCGCTTCTGATCAAACTGATCGGGCCGATCAAACCACGGCGAGGTGTCCATCGTCACCTTGGCCCCGAAACGGCCATAGCCCAGATTGGGCCAGTAGCAGACCTCGCCGTTGCGGATGCGCACCAGATCGGTCAGGCCGTCGCCGCTGAGGTCAGCCAGATAGATGGAATCCGTGCCGTCAGCAAAGATCAAGCGAGGGCCTTTTTCTTCATCAAGTGCCTGCGCAACGCTGCGGGCTGGGCCAAAGCCCTCTTCTGCCAGCGAGGAATGCCAGACCAAGGCATCATCTTCGGTGATGAGGATGTCCGCATGGCCGTCGCCGTCCAGATCGATGAACCGCAGATTGGGATCACGGCTGCTACGGTTGAGGCAGGAGCTAAAGGGGCGGAAAGGCTGCCAGCCTTCGGCCTCGTCGTGCTCGTAGAGGCCCGGCGCAGGATCATCCAGCACTGCCAAATCCTGCTGCCCGTCTCCGGCCAAGTCCATGAACTGCGCCCCGGCGGCCAAGCTCAAGTTGGGTTTGACAGCTACCTGCTCCAGCGGGGCGAACTCAACGCCCTCATTGAGCAGCGGACTGAGATTGCGTTTATAAAACCACGTTCCCGCCTGCTCGGTCAAGATGCCGGGGATGCCTTCTCCGTGCAGGTCAACCCACTGATATATTGAACCATCCACGCCGACCGGCAGATTTTCCAGACTGGCTACAGGAACTTCCTCCACCTTCTCCTGCACAACCGGCTGGCTGTACTCGAATTCCAGCGGCGGCAGACTCTTCTTGAGATAGCTGCTGCCATTTTTTTGATAGCCGCTCTGCGTGACCGATAAGAGAAAGCTGTAGATGGGATTGGCTGGACTATCCTTGCCAGCCTCGGTTTCATAACGGTAGGTGAAATCCGTAGAACGCACCAAACAGTTTGCGCCCACACCATCTTCGTCAAGAAAATGATGAAACATCAGTACACGCTGACAAAGACGGCAGGTGCGGATTTCAAATCCAGCCCGATATGAGGAAAACAGATCAGAACGGCAGGGCCAAGGGCTGTTCTCGACTGGTGTCGGCGCAGACGCATCGTGTTCGCCGTAATCAAAAACCGCCTCGAACAGCCAAGCGGTTTTTTCAATTTGTTCCGCCGATAAAAGCAGCGGGCGTTCTCCAGCAGAGTTCAGCAGCGGCTGTCGGTTGCCGTAGCGGATGCTCTTCAGATAGCGGTTGACCTTGCGGCCCGCGTCATCCTCTCCGCCCCGGTTGCGCTCACAGGCTTGGCTGAGATCAAGACCTGCGCCGTCCTCGGCTTTGTAGCGGTAAAGAACCGCATTGCCCTTGTCGTCACGGGTCTCATAGATGAGCCAAGAAAAGATTCGGCCCGGAGCAGACGGATCGCTGATGCGCGACTCGCTGTCCAGGCCGTAGATGGTCAGGGTGTTGTCTTTGGAGATTGACCGCCAGTGGACATCGTCAGGATCGTCCAGCCTCGTCCAGCGTTCGATGCGGGCGAAAAGTCCTTCGATGCGGGGTCTGTAGCGGTGCAGGCGATAGCTGGTTCCGTCAACGGTGCGTGTCTCGCCCCAACGTGTGCCATCCGGTTTCAGAACAGGGACTAAATCTTCAGCCCCGGATAGAATGAACACATCAGATTCGGCAACGTCGTTGTACTGCGGCAGACCTTTGTCGGTCTTGCGGGTGATGGACGGCAGGGACAGGCTCCAGCCGAATCCAAATGGGCTGTTGCCTGAACCTGAATCATAAGAGAGGGAAAGCTGAGGGCCAAAACCGGAACGTCCGGGGCTGACGGCAATCGGCACAGACATGGAACCAGTGCCAGTGACCGGATTGGCGGCGAACTTCTCGCCCATGCCCCGGATGGCTCCGCCGCCTTTGGGCAGCTCAATAGCCGGAGCGGCAAGTTGGTTTTCTTTCTGCTCCTTTTGAGGTGCCTTTTCCTGCTGCTGCATAACAATCCCCTTCCGCTAAGATGGTGACAGCCAGGTTACAGAACACATCTTCAACAGCCTGTTTAGGCTCATTACTTCATTTTATGAATGAAGTAAACAGAATAATAAATTCTGTCCTGATTTTTGAATTGCCTCGAAAAAAATAAAGCACGATATAATGAAATAAAACTTTCTTGCTGACAGCTATTTTTTCCGCTATCATGGCCGCATGGGAAAAATAATCGCCTTCTTATCGCAGAAGGGTGGGGTCGGCAAGTCCACGCTGGCCCGCGCTGTGGCCTGCGAAGCATCGAAAAGCGGCCTGTCGGTCAGGCTGGCTGATCTGGACGTACAGCAAGCCACTTCCGCTGATTGGCACAGACAGCGGATCGCCTGTGGGCATGAGCCGGTCGGCATGGTGGAAGTGTTCGCCAAGACCGCCGATGCCCTGCGAACTGCTGCGGACGTTGATCTTCTGGTGTTGGACGGTGCGCCAAGAGCCAGCAGCGGCACCTTGGAGGCAGCCCTGGCCGCTGATCTTTCCGTGCTGCCCTGCTGCCCCAGCCGGGACGATCTGGTGCCTGGCTTGAAGTTGGCCTGTGAGCTGGAGCAGCACGGCGTTTCCCGGCGCAAAATTGTCTTCGCCCTTGTCCGGGCCGCAACCAAAGCCGAAACAGCGGACGCAAGGGAATACATCGAACAGGCTGGCTTTGCCGTGCTCGACGGTAGCCTACCAGAGAAACCAGCCTACAGGCAGGCCCAGAACGAAGGCCGGGCAGTGACTGAAACCCGCTGGAGCAGCCTGAACAAGCAGGCGGACAGGCTGCTGGACAGCATTCTGAAACACCTCACTGAGGAAGCGTATGGCTGATTTTGGCAAGATCAAGAAAAACAGATTCGGGGATGTTCCCGGAGAACCTTCAGGCAACCTGAAGGCTAAGGAAAACCCAACGCAGAGTCGGGCCAAAGCGGAAAGGACAGAGCCGCTGAATTTCAAGGTGGCCCCGGAATTCAAGAAGGCGTTTAGGCAGGCTGCGCTGGATGAGGGCCTGAAGCTGGTGGAGCTGCTGGAGGTCTGTTTTGAGCAGCGCAGGCAGGGACGATTTAACGAAAGCAAGAAATAACGAAAGAGATGTTTCGTTATTTCTTGTCTGGCAGTGCGAAAAAAACTGCTTCAGGCGAGGGTTGGAGAAGGCGGGTCTGTCCTTAAAGGAGGCAGTCATTTCTGAAACAAATCCGAATGAGAGCCTGTCCGCTCAAAAACAATCCGCTCTGATTCAAGTTTGTAGATCAGCAGCCAGTCCGGTTCGATATGGCATTCTCGCCGTCCTTGCCAGTTGCCGATCAGCTTATGATCCCGATGCGGGGCATCAAGCGGCTCCTCGGCAATGAGGCGGCGGATGACCGGCTTCAGCTTCTCAAGGTCTTTTCCCCGCTTCCGCATCAGCTTCATGTCCCGCTCAAACTGCTTGGCGTAAGAAGGAATCAGCATCAGATGCCCAGTTTCTCGAAGAGGTCATCAGTATCTTCGCAGACGGTCAGATTCCGTCCGGCATCTGTGTCCTCAAAGGTCTTCTGCGTCACCGCGTTGGGCAGGGAGACGCTGAACGGCAGCCCTCTCTGCTGCTCCACCTGCTTGTAGAACAGCGTGATGGCCTGCGTTGCGGTCAATCCAAGCTGGCGGAACACATGCTCCACCCTGTCTTTCAAATCCGGCTCAATCCGCGCCCGGACAGTGGCTGTTTTGCTCATGGCGAAATCTCCTTTGTTTTTTGATTGTAGCCCGTCTGCGCTACAGAATCAAGAAAAGAGGCCGTGCGCTTTCCGGCTGAAGGCGGTATAAAAGCAGCCTGCGCAGCGGGGAGACAAATTGAGAAAATGCGGGTATGGGAAGACGGGACGCAGGCAATTAAAATCGGTTATTGTGCCGACTTCGGTTCAGTTTGAGCTGTACAAGTGGACAGCCCGGAAGCGGAGCGTGCAGGCAGTGCTGGAAGTCGCAGTCGCCGCCGTGACCGAACAGGGCAAGGTTGTTCCCCTGTCCACGGCCATAGCCCTTTCCGCCGCCGACTTCGCGGCTGAATATTCCCTCTCGTTTGCGGATTCAGTCATCTACGCCACAGCCCGGTTTCACAACGCCCTGCTGATCACATCAGACGCGCATTTCGAGGGCCTGCCGGAGGTGAAGTTCTTCAGCAAGAAACGCTGAACTGAAAAGCTGGCTGTGGCATGAACGGAGCGTTTTTGCCTGACAACGGCTAAGAGAGCCGCTAGTTTTTCCCTACGTATTTTTCATAGTTTCTCTTAATTTCATAAGTCTTTAGATTGGAATCAACTCCCTGCGTTCTCTTTTATTCCCCACCCTATACCCCACAAAAAAACGGGAAACAGAAAACGGTTGACGTTTTCAGCAACACGTCTTATCGTGAAAAGACGATGAAGGAAACGACAAAGAACACCGTCTGCAAGGGGGAACTTATGGAACAGAAAAGACAGCCGCAGCATCCCGGTAAGGTGCTGCAAAAAGAGTATCTTGAGCCTTTGGGCATCTCGCGGAACAAGTTGGCTATGTCTCTGCATGTCCCGCCGCCCCGCCTCAATGAAATTGTGCTGGGCAGAAGAGGCATCACCGCAGACACAGCCCTGCGGCTCGCCAAAGGGCTTGGCACGTCGCCGCAATTCTGGATGACCCTTCAGATGGATTACGAACTGGCGCAGGCGCAGGAGGCTCTTGGCGACCGTCTGGAGCAGGAAGTCAGGCCGGTCATGCCTGCGCAGCAGTCAAACAGCGGCGACGATTGAGACAGGAGAAAACATGCTGCGAATCAACATCAGCGAGATGAAAAACCAGCTTTCCGCCGCGCTTGCCAAGGCGGAAAGCGGTGAGACCGTCATCATCTGCCGTCGCAACAAGCCGATAGCGGAGCTTAAAGCCATTGCGCCCCGGCAGTTTAAAGAACGTCCTGTCGGCCTTGCGGCAAAAGAATATCCAGACTGGGAAATCAGCAAGGAGTTTTTTGAGCCGCTGCCGGATGACATTCTTGCCGCGTTCAATGGGGAAGAGGAATGAATCTGCTGCTCGACACTTGCGCATTTCTCTGGATTGCCAAAAACGATGCGAACTTGTCCCCTGCTGCGCTTGAAGCCTTCCGTTGCGCAGACAATGCCGTTTTCCTCAGTTCTGTGTCCGCATGGGAAATTTCAATCAAGTGGAGCATGGGGAAACTTGCGCTGCCTTATCCGCCGCCGCAATTCATTCCAAGAGAGCGCAAACGGCATTTCATCAACAAGCTGCCATTTACAGAGAAAGACACGTTCCATCTTGCCAGTCTGCCACTTCTGCACAAAGACCCATTTGACAGAATGCTTGTCTGTCAGGCAATTGAAAACAATATGATCATATTGACATCTGATCAATATATCCGGCAGTATCCTGTGCAGACCTTGTGGTGAATCCTCCAATCATCAACATTCTTTGCCATGTCTGCAAATCGTGATGGAGAACCTGAAGGACTTCCTTGCAAAGAAGTGATTGTCTTCACTGGCAGGCTTGGAATACCACGCCTGGAAGCCGTCGCCGCTGCCGAGAAAATCGGCTGGCAGGTGCGGGCGGATGTGTCAAAGAAAACAACCATGCTGGTGGCTGGTGCGCAGCTTGCAGGTCATGAAAGAAGGACTAAGCAGAAAAAAGCGGAACTGCTCATTGAGCAGGGAATTTCAATAAAAATCCTTAATGAGGCGCAGTTTAAAGACTTGGCAAGATCAGCAAATGCCGATCATAGCTACTTCCGGCAGCTCCCTCTTTTCTCGTTCTGTCAGCAGGTCATGCTTCACAGCTCTTTGCATCTGCCGGAATTGAAATCTGACAATGCCTCATCCGCCAGACTGTCCAAAAGTCCATTGGCGGCATTCGCTTCAAACTCCTGATCCCATTTTTTGTTTTTCAAAGCATCGAACCAGTCACGGAACTTGCTGACAGCGTTTTCTATTTCTGCAAGCGTGTTCATGGCGGCAGGCTCCTGTTGTCTTTGTGGAATGCTCATTTCACAGCGTATTATACCGCAATTCCTCATCAGGCGGCACACAGTTCCCCGCAGGCAAGGCTCGCAGATAATCCTTGTCAAACAGCGCGGCCTGTGTTTTAAACGGCTGTCTGCTTATCCGGCATCCGAACTTATTCCCAGCAACTGCGTAACTCCTGAAAATATATGGCAGTCAAGAAATCAGCATTATACAGCTCAATTTGGCAAAGTTGCAACGAACTGCGGGGCGGCATGGATGCCAGCCAGTACAAGGATTATGTGCTGGTGCTGCTCTTCATGAAATATGTCTCTGATAAAAAAGACAGGGCCGTTGAAATACCTGAAGGCAGCAGCTTTCAGGATATGGTCAAGTTGAAAGGCAATTCGGAGATAGGTAACAAGATTAACATTATCATCGCAGAAGTTTTTAAAGCAAATGAATTGGATATTACATTTGCCGATTTCAATGATGATGAAAAATTAGGAAAGGGCAAGGAAAAGGTTTAACGTCTCACTAATCTTATTGCCATCTTTGAAAATCCTTCCTTAGATTTCAGCGGCAACCGGGCGGAAGATGATGATCTGCTGGGCGATGCCTATGAATATCTGATCAGCCATTTTGCCACGCAAAGCGGCAAGAGCAAAGGCCAGTTCTACACTCCTGCCGAGGTTTCGCGGGTGATTGCCCAAATCATCGGCATTGAGCATTCCAAGAGTCAGGAGGAAACCATCTATGACCCGACCTGCGGTTCCAGCTCACTGCTGATCAAGGCGGCAGATGCGGCCCCGCACGGGATCAGCATTTACGGACAAGAAAAGGACATTGCCACCCGCGCCTTGGCAATCATGAACATGTGGCTGCATGGCAAGCCTACTGCGGACATCAGACAGGGCAACACGCTTGCCGAGCCTGAATTTTTAGATAAAGATGGCGGCTTGAAACGTTTTGATTATGCGGTTGCCAATCCTCCTTTCAGTGATAAAGCATGGACAAACGGCGTTGATCTTAAAAATGACTCGTTCAACCGTTTTGCAGGTTATGCTGTTCCGCCTGAAAAGAACGGCGACTATGCCTTTCTGCTGCACCTGCTGAAATCGCTCAAATCCACGGGCAAGGCTGCCATCATCCTGCCGCTGGGCGTGCTCTTCCGGGGCAATGCGGAAGCAGACATTCGCAGAAAGATCATTCAGCATGGCTATATCAAGGGCATTATCGGCCTGCCTGCAAACTTGTTTTACGGCACCGGCATAGCTGCCTGCATTGTGGTTTTAGATAAAGAGAACGCAGGCCAGCGCAAAGGCATCTTCATGATTGATGCGTCCAAAGGCTTTATGAAGGACGGCAACAAGAACCGGCTGCGGGCGCGGGATATTCACAAAATTGTTGATGTGTTCAATAACCGGGTGGAAATTCCCGGCTACAGCCGCATGGTGTCCACGGCTGAAATCGCTGATGCAAGAAATGACTACAATCTGAATATTCCTCGTTATATTGATTCGCAGGAAGCTGAAGATATTCAAGATATTGAAGCGCATTTGTCGGGTGGCTTGCCGGACAAAGACATTGAGGCGTTGCGCAGCTACTGGGCAGTTTATCCTGCCTTGCAAAACGATCTATTTAAGGCTGCTGCTCGGCCCGGTTATTGGGAATTGAAAATCAGCCGGGAGCAAATCAAGACCGTTATTTTTGAGCATCCTGAATTCACGGCCTATACAGCAAAGCTGGACGCGGTGTTCAGTGCATGGAAAAGCAAAAATGCCACCCGGCTGAAGGATTTGGACAAGGGCTGCCTGCCGAAAGCGGTCATCAAGGAGCTGGCCGAAGATATGCTGCAAACCTATCAGGGCAAAGAGCTGGTGGACAGTTACGCCGTGTATCAGCACCTGATGGATTATTGGGCCGAAACCATGCAGGATGACCTGTACGAAATTGCTGCCGACGGCTGGGAAGCAGGCAAGGTGCTGGTGCGGCTGACCAAGAAAGTCAAAAAGAAGGACAAGGAGGAAGACAAGGCCATTGCCGGTCTTGCAGGCTTGGAAGGTCGGCTGCTCCCTCCTGCGCTGATCATTCAGGAATACTTTGCCGCTGAACAGGCGGCCCTTGATGCTCTGCAAAATAAGCAGGACAGCGCGGCGGCGGAACTGGAAGCCTTGCAGGAAGAGCATGGCGGAGAAGATGGATTGCTTGTTGAAGCAATGGGCGACGGCCAAAAGATCAGCAAGGGCGGCCTGAATGCCAGAATCAAGGAGCTGCGCCGGAGAACTGCGGAGAATGCCGAAGAGTGGGACGTGCTTGCCCGCTGCAAAAAACTGCTGGAGGAAGAGGCGAACGCCAAGGCGGTCATCAAAGAGGCGGCGGCGGCTTTGGAAAAGAAGGTCATTGGCAAATATCCAAAGCTGACGCTTGAGGAAATCAAGACCTTGACCGTGGAAAAGAAATGGCTGGCTGCGGTGGAAGGCCGGATCAAGACCGAGCTGGAAGCTATCAGCCACCGGTTGACCGAGCGCATCAAAGAGCTGGCGGAACGCTATGCAATGCCGCTGCCGGAGCTGGTGGGGAATGTGGCGGATTTGGCTGCCAAGGTGCAAGGGCATTTGCAGAAGATGGGCTATGTTTGGCAGAGTTTTTAGTTAAGGCGCGGGTTTGGCTGCTGTTTTTTATGGCGGCGAACTCGTCGGAGCCGCAAATTAAATGTTGTTTGCCGCGAAAATTTAATTTTTGCCGCAAACGAAATTGTCTGCCGCTGCCGAAGTTTCTTTTGCCACGGAAATTTAGTTTTTGCCGCAGATGAAATTGAGTTTGCCGCAACAACATGTTTCTCGTCGCAGAAACTAAATTTTTGCCGCGATTAAAATTGATTTTGCCGCACATATTTTGTTTTTGCGGCAGCGGAAAAACGGGCAAGGCGTTTTCAAGCGAGGGAGCGTTTTGCGTTGCATGTGTGGCGCAAGGAAGAAAGAATATTGGCGCAGCCACGTGGTTTGCGGTTTTTCTGGAGAGATTGCCGCGCAGGCAAGGAACGAGCGAGCACCTTCTCCATGCTGATGACCACGAAGGTGATGGTCATCAGAAGCAGGGAGAGGACGGCCACCGGCAGCGCAGCCAGTTCCACCAGATGTTCTTGTTGTAATAGTATTTCATCGCGTAGGTTATTTTGAACTTCTCAAATCCGACATCCACAAACCACGTCCATGCGTTCCAGCATATATTTTTTGTGCTTTATAATTAATATCCAATTCTGCCACTTTCACATTCGGCATTCCAGTCATGAATGGCTCCCAATCGCTTAAATTATTGTCAATATAATAAACACCATAATTCATTCCCAAATACAAAGCATTTACCTCTGTTTCGTCCCAAATCACGGTAAAAGCCGTCATATCGGGAAGATTCTTTTTATACGAAGTCCAAGACGTTCCGCCATTTGTAGAAACATATACTTTTTCTTCTCCTGAAGTCGCAACCGCAATTCGATTAGGGTCTTTTGGGTGAATCGCAATGGAGTTAATCCTTCCCGAAATTCCTGTTAATTGTGTCCATGTGCCACTACCAGTTGTTGTTTTATATAACCTTGAATATTGAGAAGCGAACATAATTTTATTATTGCTTTTCGCAATTTTTAGTTCATCCAACTTTCCACCAAAATTTTGCGAAATCGGAGTCCACGAAGTCCCTGAATTGGTAGATTTATAAACTTGGTCATATCCTACATAAATTGTTGTTGAAACGGTAGGGTCTTGTTCAAAAGGCGTAACCCAATTTCCTTCTTTGCCATCAGGACTTGAAAGCCTACTTTGTGATTGCCCACCATTGGTCGAACGATACAACGAACCGTATTGCGATGTTCCATATAAAATATTTGTATTATTCCAATCCACAAAAGATTCCATACCATCAGCCCCCAACCAATCATACCAAACAGATGTACTTTCTTTTAAAACAGACGTTCCATTATCTTGTGAACCTCCTGACACTACTCGTATTTCTGATTGTGAAACTCCAATTTTATAAAATTGGCGAACGCTCAATCCTGCTGTTAAATCTTTGTAATAATTCTTAGAAACGGTTGCCGTATTTTCTGCAATAAAAATCCCACCATCAGTAATCGCATATAAGGTATCCCCATGAAAAAACAAATCATCAACATCAGCATGACAATACCCAATATTTTTACCTGATGCCCCACTTGGAGTCCAATCAGAAGTACACGAAAAAGAAGTACCTCCGTTTGTAGAACGCCAAGTCAAAATCCCTGCAATATGCACCTCATCAGCATTTGTAGGACTAACCGCAATCGCCATATCTCGAGGAGCTTGACCTATTTGGTCATCGCCCGTGGTTGAATAACCGAAATAATTTTTAGTATGTGTTAATTTTGTAAAAGACGTTCCGCTATTGGTTGAACGATAAATTCCACCAAATTGCCCGCCACTTGCTTCTAAAACATATACACGATTGGGGTCTTTTGCCGAAACACCAATCATTTGTACACCTGAACCTGTGGTAACTTGTGTAAAATTTGTACCACCATCGGTTGATTTGTAAAATCCTGTTCCTGAGGCATATACTGTATTGGGGTCACCAGGTTTAAATTCGATATCATATCCTCTGCTGGTCGTAATGACTTTTGTCCAAGAAGTTCCGCCATTTGTGGATTTATAAATCCCGCCATAATCTCCAGCAGAAAACAAAACACTTGAATTACTTGGGTGTACTAAAATACGAATGACCGTTCCGCTAATACTTCCTATTTTTGTCCATGAAGCACCACCATTTGTAGATTTATAGACATCTCCATCGCTTCCTCCCCAATAATATGTATTGGAATTTTGTTGATCCATTGCCAATGCTCCCACGTCCATTGTCGAAAACTTATCGGAAATTGGAGTCCATGTTTGTCCTTTGTTAGTTGTTTTCCATACTCCACCTGTATTTGCACCAATAATAATATGGTTATTATTATTTTCATCCACGGCTAATGATGTAATTCGTCCAACCCCAGGGTTCCAACCCGAAGTAGCATTCCAATACGTTGGGCCTAAATCTTGCCAATTTCCTGTATGTTGTACACGCTTGTTAGCATTTTTGCGGTAATAATCTTGTTGAAAACGCTCCAGTTTTTGGTAATCATCGTGATGATTTTTCAAAAAACCGTTTTTATCAGCTTCTTGCAAGGCTTGATATTCCCAACGTTTATATTGCTTATATCCTGTTCCTTTCCCTCTGCCCACTTGGTCAAAGTATTTTTCAGCACTTTTCTGAATTTCATAAACAGAATATGTTCCCTTAGAGATCATTTCCTGATAATCTTGTGCAATTGCATCAAATCCAAAAAAAGATAAGGCAATGGAACAAAAAATGTGTTTGATGTTTAACATACGAAAGGTGATAAATAGGTGATGGCGAGGCCTCGCTAGGCATTTGAGTCGGCCTCGGCAAGATGACGCTCGAAACTTTACCTTCACATTACATAATCGCCGCCTGAAAGTCAATAGGAGTTACGCGGTTGGATTTATAACTTGCTGATTTTTCAGCTGCGTAACTCATTGTCTATGACCGGGGAATAAAGAAACTGCCCCGGCCTAATCAATATTTCGGGGTCAAGGCGGCGCAAGAGCAGATTCGCCAACGGCTGGGCGGCATTATCTGGCACACTCAAGGCAGCGGCAAATCCTTGACAATGGTCTGGCTGACCAAGTGGATTGTTGGAGAACAACCCGGCGGCCAGAGTGCTGATCATCACCGACCGCAGCGAATTGGATGAGCAGATTGAAAAGGTTTATAAGGGGGTTGAGGAGGATATTTACCGAACCAAGAGCGGCAAAGATTTAGTTGCACAGCTCAACACCCAAGAGAAGCGGCTGCTCTGCTCGCTGGTGCATAAATTCAGCGGCAAAGGAGGTGGACAGCTACCTTGCCGATTTGAAAGGCGGCCTGCCGTCTGATTTCAGCCCGAAAGGGGACGTGCATATCTTTGTTGACGAATGCCACCGCACCCAAAGCGGCAAGCTCCATCAGGGCATGAAAACCATTTTGCCGAATGCACTGTTTATCGGCTTCACCGGCACCCCGCTACTGAAAAAGGACAAACAAAGCAATCTGGAAGTCTTTGGCCCATACATCCACACCTATAAATTTGATGAGGCGGTCAACGACAAGGTGGTGCTTGATCTGCGCTATGAGGCGCGGGACGTTGAGCAGACGTTAGGCTCCAAGAAAAATTGACCTGTCTTCGCAATAGCGGACACGTTTTATTCCCTAAGCAGCCCTTTTGAAGAAGAGCCGCTCGTAGTTGTCCGGCGACTGATAACCGATCGCCGAATGCCGCCGTTGGCGGTTGTAAAAGCCTTCGATGTACCAAAAGATTCGGCTTTGTGCTTCTGCTCTATCCCTGAAGGAAGAATGATAAACCAGCTCCCGCTTCAGAGTTCCGAAAAACGACTCGGTGACAGCGTTGTCATAGCAGGAGCCGGTGCCGCTCATACTCTGGATTCCACCAACTCCTTTCAGCAAGGATTGGAATCGGTTGCTGCAATACTGCGCCCCTCGGTCTGAGTGAAAAATCAAGCCGGATGCAGGCCGTCGCCTGAGCAATGCGTTTTTGAATGCTGTGACTGTCAGCTCGTCCGTCATCCGTTTCTTCATGCTCCAGCCGACAATCCGACGGGAACATACATCTAAAACAACAGCCAGATACAGCCAGCCCTCGGCAGTGCGGATGTACGTGATATCACCTGTCCAGAGCCGGTCTGGTGCCTCAGCCGAGAAGCAGCGTTGCACCAAGTTCCGCGCAACTTGGTGCTTGTGATTCGAGTTTGTCGTGACCCTGAAGCGTTTCGTGGTCTTGACCCGCAGACCGTGCTGTTGCATCAGCCGCCAGATACGGTTTTTGCCTGCACGGACTCCATCTCCCCGAAGTTCATAGAC
>NZ_JBLWEO010000054.1:0-24122 GCF_048287395.1 Candidatus Electronema sp. PJ
CACCAGTTACCACCCTGGATATCCGGGTGCTGGAGTATGCTGCTCTGAAGGACATGCTGCGCAATACTTACAACTGTAGATTGGTGGATGTGTTGGTGGTAACGTGAGGGGAGGGGTAAGGGCAGGCTCAGAGGCCTGCCCCTACCTTCCTCAGCCGTTAAGCCGCAAGCTGCACCGCGCGGATATTAAAGCAGCGATCCACCAGCTTATGCTCCTGCCAACGTTTAAGCAGGCGCACCGCAGTCATGGTCACGACTGGCTCAATCAGCACCAGGCCTGCATACGAGGCGGCAAAGGCTGCCCAGTCCAGGAAGGGTGTCTCTACCTCGCCCAGCATCAGCCAGAAGCCTACCATTGCTGTCACTCCGGCATAATACATCCCATCGAGGCGGACAACTGCCTTCCAGCTCAGGCCACGCTGCCCTTCGGTCAACTGCTTACCTGCGCTATGATGTACAGCCATCAAGGGCACGATCAGGGAAAGACTGTTCACCGCCAGGTGCGCCAGATCACCTGGAGCAAACAGCAGCCCTTGCAGCAACAGGCCGAGGGCAAAGCCGTACAGGGTCGGGAAATAGCCTAGGGTGAGATAGATGGCCATTGCGCCGACAAAGTGCAGCTCAGACGGGCCAACCGGCATGTGGAAGGACTGCATGAAGAGCGAGAAGAACACCGCAGCCAGCAGGGTGCGCAGCAGCACGGCTGGAGCGCGGAAAGCTCCTTTGAGTTGGCCGACCAGCAAGGCAAGGGCAGAGGCGTTGGCCAGGATCAGTTTGGCCGGGGCAATGACTCCAGGTTCGATGTGCATGATGGTTCCTCCTGAGGAAGTAGGATGAAAGCAGTCGTGTCGCTCAAGGACACGGTAAAAGCAGCGCAAGACCGGAACAGGAGGGGCGGGAGATGGGGGAGCAAAACAGGACAGGACGCAACAGAGGAGCGGAGAGTGTGCTCTATCTGCTGCGTCCAGCCTGAAGCTCGGCCAGCCAGCTGCCCGCCGCAGCATGTTCAAGCAATTGCCAAGGCAGGTTTCCGGGCTTGCGCGTCGGGGCTTCACAGAGACCCCGTTGCCGCTGCCTTCCCAGCCTTAAGGCCAGTGGCATGATGGCGGCAACATGACGCGCCCACCGTTGCGGGGGCAGCACCGGCTTGGCCGCAGCGCGGCTGACCGGTTTCCCTTGTCCTTGACAGGAGATGCAAGCGCAATCTACCGCAGTTCGAGTGAACCTGTCAAGAGGGAATGACCGCACGCTGTTCTCAGAGATCATCGGCGATGATCTGGGGAGAAGATCGCCGTACATCCTCAAGACCATCGAGCGTAAGTCCCTCAGACTATCGAGCGATGATCCATCAGACCATCGGCGATGATCTCAGGGACTATCGCTCGTACATCCCAGGGATCTTCGGCGATGATCTATCAGACTCTCGCTCGATCATCTATGATACTATCAACCGATGATCCAAACGATCATCGAGTGATCTTCTCCCTGCGGGCCGCTGCCTGGGGTGGATGTTGTACGAAACTGCTTGTATTCTTAGAGGAATGGTGGCAAGATGGTATTATAACTGCCAATCCGCCTGGATGTCCAGGCCACCATATCATCCTTGCAAGGAGGACAGAATGAAATTACTGACTAAGCACTTCCTTTTCTTGACCGCACCGCTGCTGGCTGTTAGCACAGCCCAGGCGGCAAGCATCACTGTGGACGGAACCGCCTGCACCCTGGCTAATGCCATCACCGCAGCTAACACGGACACGGCCATCGGTAGCTGTGCGGCTGGCTCTGGTGAGGACACTATCACCCTTCAGCAGGATGCACTGCTAACAGCTCCTCTGCCAGCAATCAGCAGCACCGTAACTATTGACGGCACAGGACACAAGATTGACGGGCAGAATGATGCTAATGTAGGCTCTGTGCTGCGTGTCGCCAGCAGCGGCGTGCTCACGCTCAATAATGCCACAGTAACTGGCGGCAAATCGGGACACGACGGCGGTGGGCTGTACAATGACGGTGGCACTGTCACCCTCAACAGCACCACTGTCAGCGGCAACGCAACCGGCGATGACGACGGCAGCGGCGGCGGGATATATAACAGCGGTACACTCACCCTGAACGACTCAAGCATCAGCAGCAACTGGGCCTACTACGACGGCGGCGGGATTGATAACTACAACGGCACCGTTACCCTGAACAACTCCACAGTCAGCGACAACACGGCACGCCAGTATGGCGGCGGGATTGAGAATAGCAGCGGTACGCTTACCCTGAACAACACCACGCTCAGTGGCAACCAGGCAACCTACGGCGGTGGCGGTGGGCTTGACAACTACGGCGGCACAGCCACCCTGACCAATACCACCATCAGTAATAACGAGACAGAGGAGTATTACGGCAGCGGGATTGACATGGTCGGCGGCACGCTCACCTTGCGCAGTTGTCTAGTCAGTGGCAACACCGCTGGTAAGGAAGTCTATCTTGAGAGCGGCACACTCATCGCGAACAGCTACAACGTGTTCGGTCATAGCGGTGAGACCACTGCGGAAGCGTTATACGGCTTCACCCCTGGAGCCAAGGATCGCACCGCCACCAGCGACGGCACCACGCCGACGGCACTGGACGCTCTTCTCACCACCCCTCTGGCTGACAACGGTGGCCCGACTAAGACCCATGCCTTGCCTGCGGGCAGCCCTGCTATTGACCTCGATACAACGTGCAGCACCGGCACAGATCAGCGGGGAGCCAACCGCCCAAGCGGGGCAGGCTGCGATGCGGGTGCCTTTGAATTTGACTCCGCCACCACTACCATAGACGATGATGGAATAGATGACGGTGGGAAGATGGGAGCAATCTACAACCTGCTGCTGAATTGAAGCGCACCCGCTCTTCCCGGAGAGCATCGTATCATCCTTGCAAGGAGGACAGGATGAACACGCCAGTGAATGTTCAGGCATCAGCCATGATGCAAAAGCTGCTGGCGGATGACGGCACAGTTTTTGACCAGTTCGGCTACAGCGTGGCCGTCTCCGGGGAGACAGCAGTGATCGGGGCTTATCAGAAGGAGGAGTACACGGACAATTATTACGGTTCGGCCTATGTCTTTGTCCAGGCTGCTGACGGCAAGTGGAGCCAGCAGGCAAAGCTGACTACTGATGACGGGGTTGGAAAGAGCGTGTCTGTGAGCGGCAACACGGCAGTGGTCGGGGCTATTGCAGACGACAGTGACTCTGGTTCGGCCTATGTCTTTGTCCGGGATGCTGACGGCAAATGGAGCCAGCAGGCAAAGCTGACTGCTGATGACGGGGCTGCTCATGACTGGTTTGGCTTTAGTGTGGCGGTGTCCGGGAACACGGCAGTGATCGGGGCACTAGGGGATACAGATAATGGCAATCAGTCCGGTGCAACCTATGTCTTTGTTAGGGCCGCTGACGGCACTTGGACGCAGCAGGTCAAGCTACTTGCCAGTGATCGCGCGCCTGGCGGCTTGTTCGGCATGAGCGTGGCCGTATCCGGGGACACAGCAGTGATCGGGGATCCCTCTTCCGATGCGGCCTACATCTTTATCCGGGCTGGTGGCGACACTTGGATGCAGCAGGCCAAGCTGCGGGCCAGTGATGGCGCGGCTGGCGACTTATTATTCGGCAGGAGCGTGGCTCTGTCCGAGGACACAGCAGTGATCGGGGCGTATGGGGATGACGACAAGGGTTCAGCCTATGTCTTTGTCCGAGCTGCTGACGGCACTTGGACGCAGCAGGCCAAGCTGCTGGCTAGTGATCGCTTGTTTGACGACTCTTTCGGCGTGAGCGTGGCCGTGTCCGGGGACATGGCAGTGATTGGGGCTTCTGAGGATGAGTACTCCAAGAGGGGCCGCAGTTCCGGCTCGGCCTATATCTTTGTCCGGGCTGCTGACAGCACTTGGACGCAGCAAGCCAAGCTGCTAGCCCCGGAGGGTACGACTAACGACCGGTTCGGCAACAGCGTGGCCGTGTCCGGGGACACGGTAGTGATCGGGACACCGTGGGATAACGATGCGGTGTATTATGCTTCTGTTGGTTCGGCGTATGTGTTGCGCCTGCCCGGCTGAACATGGCCCCCATCTACAAGCTGCTGCTGTAGCAAAGGAACAGGGGCAGGCACCCCTGTTCGCCTGCCTCACTTCTCAAACAGATTGGCTAGTCCACCAATTACCGATCCTTCATCCCCACCTTTGCCACCAGCTTGCGGAGCAGCAGCCCAAATGCGGCCAGCTAGGCGGGAAAAGGGCAGCGACTGGAGCCAAACATGGCCTGGCCCGCGCAGGTTGGCAAAGAAGAAGCCCTCGCCGCCAAACACTGCTGACTTGACGTTACCGACGAACTCAATGTCGTACTGCACGGTCTGGGTGAGAGCAACTAAGCAGCCGGTATCTACCCGCAGCGTCTGGCCAGCTTCCAGCTGCCGCTCCACAATGGTACCGCCCGCATGAACAAAGCAGAGGCCGTCGCCATCCAGCCGCTGCATGATGAAGCCCTCGCCACCGAACAAGGCCACGCCGATCTTCTTCTGAAAGGCTACGCCAACCGCTACGCCCTTGGCCGCGCAGAGGAAGGCATCCTTCTGGCAGATGATCCGGCCATTGTATTTGCTTAAATCAAGCGGGATGATCTTGCCTGGGTAGGGCGCAGCAAAGGCCACCCGGCCCTTGCCTTGGCCGGTGAAGGTAAACATGGTCATGAACAGGCTTTCGCCCGTGATCAGTCGCTTGCCTGCGCCGAGCATCTTGTCAAAGAAGCCACCCGATTGCGAGGAAGCAGAGCCATCACCGAAGATGGTGTCCATCTTCATGTTGTCGCTCATGTACATCATGCTGCCTGCCTCAGCGATCACGCTCTCCTGCGGGTCTAGCTCGATCTCGACAAACTGCATCTCGTGCCCAAAGATCTCGTAATCGATCTCATGCGCATGGGTGCCAGATACTGGCGGCGGCATAGACGGTACTGCCGCTGTTGTGCCCGGGTTAGCCAGCTCTGGCACCTGTTCTATGGGCAGCCAGCCGCTGAAGCCTTCTCGCCACACCAAGGTCGAACGGCTGTACTGGCCGGAACTCAGCCCAGCTAGGAGCTGCTGTTGGGAATAAGGGCCAACCGTCTGACCATTCACTGCGACATGCCAGTTATACATGAATGCACCTCGTTATTGTGGATAAATCCTGATGAAACCTTCCTTTCTTACTCGTTGGCCAAGAAGTTTGGCCTGGCAGAAAAGGAGTCTTGCCGATTAACCAAGGAGTTTGGCCGAGCCGCAGAGGAGTTGTACTCGGCAAGAAAGGAGTCTGGCCAAGCCGGAAAGGAGTTCTGCCGACTGAGAAAGGAGTTTGGGTCGGCCAAACTCCTTTGTGGCTTAACAGGAAAGCAGTTTGGCCAGATTGCACTCCTTTGCTACCGAGTACAACTCCTTTCTTGCCAAGCCAAACTCCTTGACAAACGAGCCGAATTCTTCCCTGGCAAAGGTAAACTACCACGTCACCATATAGCAGGAGAGCGTGCGGCCTTCTTCAAGGTCTTTGCCCTCCATGTACCGCTGCATGGACTCTGCTGCCACCTTGCCTTGATAGACGGCCTTGGCTGCGGTCTGCGGGCCAAGCACGTCATCACCACCCGCGAATATCCACGGCACCGAAGTCTGGAGGGTGCGGGGATTGACAGCGTAGGTGCCCCAGGTTTCCAGCTTGATATGAACGCCCCGGTCAGCCTCGTGCTGCACGTTCTGGCTGATGGCAGGAATGACCGCGTCCGCCTCAATGATGAAGTTCGAGCCAGCCTGCTCCACAGGACGGCGGCGGCCTGAAGCGTCCGGCTCGCCCAAGCCCATGCGGACGCACTCCAAGCCGGTCAGCTTGCCGTCAGCATCGGCGTGAATCTTGACCGGGGCAGCAAGGAACTCAATCCGCACGCCTTCCTCTTCCAAGTGCCGCACCTCCTCCTTGGAAGCAGGCATCTCCTCCTTTGTGCGGCGGTAGAGGATGAAGACCTGATCCGAGCCAGTGCGCAGGGCGGTGCGGGCCACGTCAATGGCCACGTTGCCGCCGCCCACGACCACGACTTTCCTGCCGATGTTCATTTCCTCGCCAGTCAGCACCCGCCGCAGGTAGTCCACGCCGTGCAGCACGCCTTTGGTCTTCTCCTCGCCCTCGATGCCCAGCCGCTTGCCCTCATGCGCGCCGACACCGATGAACACTGCGTCATAGCCCTCTTCCCGCAGCTCGTGCAGGGTCTTGTCCTTGCCGATGGTCACGCCCAGCTTGATCTCCACGCCGCAGCTCTTCAGTGAAGCCAGCTCCGCACCAATGATGTCACGGGGCAGGCGGTAGTGCGGAATGCCGACTGAGAGCATCCCGCCAAAGACCGGCAGGGCCTCGTAGATCGTGCATTTATAACCCTGATGCGCGAGCAGATACGCGGCGGTGATGCCTGCCGGGCCAGAGCCGACAATGGCAGCCTTGCGTCCGTTGGGCAGGGCGCAGGCATGGGACATGGCTTTGCGCTTGGCAATCATCCAGTCGGTGAGGTAGCGTTCCAGCATCCCGATGGCAACAGGCTCGCTCGATTTACCACGCACACAGCTGCCCTCGCACTGAAACTCGTGCGGACACACGCGGGAACAGACCGAAGGCATAGTGCTGGTCTCGCGCACCTTCCAGTAGGCTTCCTCGAATTGCTTCTCCCGCAGCAAGCCAATGAAGCCGGGGATGTCATTGCGGATCGGGCAGCCCTGCACGCAGGCAGGCTTCTTGCATTGCAGGCAGCGGTTGGCCTCCAGCAAAGCGGTTGCCTCGTCGTAACCGGCGGTCACTTCAGCAAAGCTCTTGATCCGCTCTGCTGGCGCAAGCTCCTTGGGATGCTGGCGGGGAATGGCCATCCGTTCTTTGGTGTTCATGGGCATCTCCTGTACAAGTTGGTTCAAAAAGAGGAACTAATCATTTTCTATGAAGCGTACCAGGTCGTTTCTGCTCATGTAGCCTAAGTTTTTCTTTACCTCTTTGCGGTTTTTAAGTCGTATCACAAAAGGAACACTCTCTATGCCGAACTGAACAGCTTTGTCTCTGTTTTTATCAAAGTCAACTTCATAGAATTCAACATGGGGATATAATTTCTTCACCTTTTCGTATTCAGGCTTCATGGCCTGACAGGGGCCACACCAGTCAGCATAGAATTTGAACACTTTAATCTCTGCACCTTTGCCGTACTCCGCATTGGCTGGGATGTCTGCCTCTGGCCCGCAACTGTTGAGTGTGCAGACAATGAACATCAATAATATATAGTGAATTGTATCTCTACGCATTGCCCTGTGTTGCTTGATGTTTTTCGCTGCGCATCCAATGCAGCAACGTATCCTGCTTGCCCCAAGGCAAAGAGTGTTGATAGACCAGATAAAAGAAATACTCCACCGGGTTTTAAACCGGTGGAGTATTCATTTCCCAGCCTTCTAGGGAGTTCCTGCTGGCTTAAGACAGAACCCAGGAGAGTTAAGGTAATAATCAGAAGCTATTTTAATGCACTTTTCCCGGAGACTTAAATCGGTGCAGATAGAACAATAGACATTGATACAGGCCATCATATAGACCTGAGAAGATTCACAGCTGATGTTACGCCGTTTGGCATCATCAATGACAGTCTGCATGTAGGTTTCAATACCTTTTCTGTCATCGCAGCCACAGTTGTTTGCGGATGGCGGAGGTGTTACGATGTTTGTTTGAGCATCAGACTCTCCGGCTCTGATACTCAAACAGGAAAACAAAACTACTACAGCGGTAACTCGCACGGCCTGGTTTGCAAACAACCTTGAAAAGGTATTCATCGTGAACCGTTCCTCCAGCCAGTAGAAATTGAATGAGATACTCTAACACGTAGCCTCTTTATAGAAAAGAAGTCATCCTGCTTAACGTAACAGCTTGTTACTTTCTTGTCAATAAAATGAAAACGATAAGTTACTCTAGCTCTTTCGTGATGATCGGCACCAGCTTTGCCATCTGCATCTTGGTTAGAGCCTGATTGCCATCCTTTTCCAGTAGGGCAATGAGATGAAAATGCACGGAGGAACTCACGCCAGAGCAACACATCACCACTAATCCGCCTGGAGTTTTTACCACCAGCTCAATACAGGCCTCCAGGCCTACCTTTGCCGCTGCCTCTTCTGCTGTACGGAACAGATCGTTAAAGAGCGGCCCGGTGTTTTCCAAATCCGCTTCTGTCTCAACCGAATCCGCTATCAGGATCTCGCCGGAGAAATTCATCAAGGCCGCTGTTTTGTAGCCTTTGATGCAGCGCAGATCGTTGAACATGTTTTCCAGAGTCGTTATATTCATTTTCTTTTCTTGTTCGGGTTGCGGTTTGGCTGGCTGCGGGGGCAGAAGAGCGACCTTCGCCTGCGGAACCGTAGGCAGGCATTCCTCCTTATCTCCTTCCTTTTCTATATACTGACTACTCTCTCGAGGAAGCTGGCGATTAGCGGAATCAAAAATATTATTGACCACCACTATATCGTCTTGCGAAGGCTCGATACTACTCTCCTTGCTGCCTTCTTCCAGTCTGCCGCTGGCCTCATCATCCTTCAATTTCATAGCCTCCATGATGATGGACATCAGATCGCTCTTAATTCGCCGCCGGAGTTCCACCTTGGGCAGGGCCTTGATCTGAAAGCGGACGTTATCCAAGGCGATAATGCGCTCTGCTGCCTCTTCTTCGCGCAAATCACCGTATTCCGCATCGTAGAGCTTGCCCCGGTTGATGTAGAGTAGCCCTTTATTCTTTGGCGAGTTTCCCACTTCAAGCAGGCAGGTTCTGCCGTCTATTTCAAGGAGCTGGAGAAATGCTCCTACAGAGATACCTTTGAGACTGCCACTGGTAATGTCTTCATTGAGAATGTTAGTGACGATTTTGACGAGTTGCCGTACCTTGATCGGCTTGAGCAGGATATGCCTGACTCTTTTCTGGAGCTTTTCAAGCTTTTCCTTATCCGTGCAGCCGGTGATAACAACCACAGGAATGTGCGGATGAAAATTCTCGATATAGTCGATCATATCCCAGCCACTGACTTCGCCGGGCATGATCAGATCGGTCACTAAAAGAGAGATATCCTCCTGGCCAAGAATTTCTATTGCCTCCCGACCATTACTGGCATAGACAGGAGTGAAGAAGTCGCCGTAGCTTTTCAGCTGCTCCTCTAAGAGCGCGAGGGCGAACAGGTCGTCATCGACGATCAGTATATCATACATCCTGCACTCCTGCCGCCGGTTTCGGACATTTTCCTGATTCTCTGTTGTAGGGTCTGGATGAAACTCGTTGAACTACCGGGAAGGAGAATGCAGTCTCATCTTTTCTCACGTTCCTCTTTAAAGACATAGCACAGAAAAATGCTCCCCGTCAAATACACATCATTTCTCGCCTGTCTCGCTTACCGAGATGCAGTTTTCCGCTGGCAGAGACCGGGTAAATAGATTAGGGTGATATCCTATCATATTCCGGATGGTTAGAAGGGTGAGGAACTGTCCGCCACGCTGTGGCGGCTCAAGCAGGCGGGAGGAGGAAGGTCGAGCAGCCTTCAGCTAATAAACCATTCCAGCATCACTTACAAACAAGGAGCATTCTATGACATGGAAAGAAGCTGTATTGATAGCAATGAAAGCCTTGGGCGGCATAGAGGTGAGCATTCAGGCGATTGAGCAGTATACAGCAACAATCGAGCTGCCCGCGCCTGACGATACCGTGCCAGCGACCATCTCCAAGACCCTTGAGGCATTGGCACGAGAAGGCAAGGTTGAAGAGATACGTCACGGCCTATGGAGCCTTGTAACACCAAAGAACATCGTCATTGTCGGCGGGGTGGCCGCCGGCCCGAAGGCAGCCTGCCGCCTCAAGCGTCTGCGACCCGGCTGGAACATCACGGTGGTGGATCAGGATTCCCTGATCTCCTACGGCGGCTGCGGCATTCCGTACTATATCAGCGGGGATGTGGCCGAGGAGACTGCCCTGCGCTCGACCAGCTTTCATATGGTGCGGGACGAGGCCTTCTTTGAGAACGCCAAGGGCGTGACCGTGCTCACCCGCACGCGGGCGGTGTCCATTGACCGCCGGGCCAAGAAGCTCAAGACGCTGCACCTCGAAAGCGGCGAGCAGCGCGAGCTGGCCTACGACAAGCTGCTGCTCGCAACTGGGTCCAAGCCCTTCGTCCTGCCCATACCCGGCGCGGAGTTAGACGGCGTGTTCACCATCTCCGATCTGCACAAGGCGGTGGCGATCAAGCAGCGTATCGCGGGCGGCAAAGTGGGCAAGGTGGTGGTCATCGGCGGCGGCGCGATCGGCATTGAGATGGCCGAGGCGTTCACTGATCTTTGGGGGATTGAGACCGCCCTGATTGAGTTCATGCCCCAGCTGCTGCCGCGCATTGTTGATGCCGAGTTTGCGGCGATGCTGAAGAAGCACATGCAGGACAAGGGCGTGGCCATATACACGAGCGAGGGCGCGACGGAAATAGTCGGCGACGGGCAGGGCAGGGCGGTTGCGGTCAAGACTCCGCAGCGCACCTTGGAGGCCGACTTGGTGATCATGGCTGCTGGCGTGCGCCCGCGCAGCGAGCTGGCCAAGGAGGCCGGGCTGGCTGTGGAGCCTTGGGGAGGGATCACCGTCAACAGCAGGATGCAGACCAGCGACCCGGACATCTACGCCGCCGGAGACTGCGTTGCGGTGCGCCACCTTGTCACTGGCAAGAAGACCTTCGCCCCGCTTGGCTCGCTGGCCAACCGGGAAGGCCGGATCGCCGCAGACAACATGGCGGGCGGCTTCAGCTGCTTTGACGGCGTGGTCGGCTCCTTCATCATGAAGGCCTTTGAACGCTGTATCGCCGCCACCGGCATCACCTATGAGGCCGCGCTCGCAGAAGGCTTTGACGCAGATTATTCGCTCACTGCGCCTGCCGACCGCGCTCATTTCTTCCCCGGCGTTTCAGCAGTTGCGCTGCAATTGGTCTTCGACCGCCGCAGCCGCCGCGTGCTCGGCCTGCAAGCCTTCGGAGCTATGAACGACTCCATCTCCGCCCGCATTAACGCGGCTGCCGTATTGATCGCCAAGGGCGCGGTGATAGAAGACTTCAGCCAGGCGGAGATGGCCTATTCTCCGCCCTTCTCCTCGGCCATTGACTCCCTCAACGCAGCAGCGTATGTGGCCGACAACCTCTGCGCTGGCCTGCTGCGCAAGGTGAGCATGGCCCGCTTCTTCGCGTGGATGGAGGACTTCAGCCGGGAGCTGGACTGGCTTGCGCTCGACATCCGCAATGCTAAAGATGCCAATCCCTATATGGAGAAGTTCGGCCAAGACAAATGGCTGGCCGTGCCCTACCCGGAACTGCGGGCGCGGCACGGGGAAATCCCGGATGACAAAACCCTGATCATCCTCTGCGACGCAGGCACACGCTCCTACGAGGCGCAAGTCTTTCTTGACCACATCGGCAAGGGCGACAGTCTGGTTCTTAGCGGCGGGTTCAACGTCATCCGCAGAATTGGGGCGGGGTGGCTGCTGAAGTGAGGCAGGCAGGAGAAGCAAAGCGGGCCGGAGACGGCCCGCAGCCTGCTTTTCTATACCAGTTGCAAAGGCATTGACCGCAGTTCCGCAATGTTGAGCAGCTGCCTGTCATTGGTCAGCAGAACCGCATCATGAGCAATGGCTGTGGCGCAGATGATCGCGTCAGGAATCTTCATCCTGCACTTCTTGCGCAAGGCGACAGTATGCCGCTTCACGTCTTCGTCCAACGGCAGCACAGCAATCTCCCGGAAGAAGCTCTTCAGCAGCTCCTCATCCTTCTGCGACAGTCCGGGAAATGAGAGCAGCTCTATCTCTGTGATAACTGAAATGCCGTACCGCTCCTCCGCAAGCGGCGCAGCCAGCTGCCCCTTTTGCAGATAGATGACAGCGTTCGTGTCTAAAATCAGCATCTCACCATTCCTCGTCCCTGAGCTGCCGCTGATACTCCACGCCGTCAACAGGCCAAGCAATGCTTCCAGCGTAGCGCATCAGGCTGGCGCAGTCAGCTTGGCTGTCCGTCTCCAAAATTGTTATTTTGTCCTTTGGCAGGCCGTTGAGCATTGCCAGCAGAATGCCGTACAGGCTGTCGTCAACTTTCATACATAAGGTTTTCATGTCTGCCTCGCAGGTGGTGATGAATGCGGCTTTGCGGGAAAGAGTAGCATATTATGCGCGGAACTGCACCACGATATTCTGGAGCATTGCGGAGAATTGAACGTGCGTTGGAGAAAAAGCCCCTTGCTTCAGCCCCACTGATTATTATTTTCATCGCCCTGTCTTTGCGATATCATACTCCTGATTGAAAGAAAATAGTCCCCCAAGATCAAAGAAAGCGCACCTGCTTATCAAACATCCAGGTTTTGTATCTCTATGAAAACCGCATCCATGCTTGCCATCCTGCTCCTCGCTTCTGCTGCTCAGGCAGCTGACTACCGCAACTCCCTTGGCATGGAGTTCAACACCATTCCTGCCGGAACATTCTTCATGGGCAGCTGTATGTACAGCCGCGCAGACAAGGAAGCTGACCGCGAGCTGGAAAAGCAGGGTCTGCCAGCCAAAGGGCCGACCTGTCCGGCCAAGGGAAAGCTCGACGAAGAGGCGTATGAGGAAGAGGCACCCCAGCATGAGGTGACAATCAGCCAAGGCTTTCAGCTTGGCGTGCATGAGATCACGCTAGGACAGTTCAAGCAGTACTTAGCCACGCTGGATGACGAGGAGCGAGACAAGATTGACACGGCTGCGTTCCAAAAAGCCAATGCCCACGGCGATACGGCAGCGGTAACATACGTGTCCTGGCGGGATGCGCAGGCATTCATTGCCTGGCTTAACCAGAAAGAAGGCAGCGCACAGTATCGGCTGCCGACCGAAGCGGAATGGGAGTATGCAGCCAGAGCTGGCACCTCGACTATCTATTTTTGGGGCGACGCAATGGATCCTGCCCCGGAATACGCCTGGTTCAATATGGATGCCGCAGACCTAGAAAAGTGGTTTGCCTTGCGTGAGCAGAACAGAAAAGAGAACTACGCCCATCCAGTTGGCTTGAAAAAGGCTAATCCCTGGGGTTTGTACGACATGAGCGGCAATGTCTGGGAATGGGTCAACGACTGGTACGACGCAGAATATTACCACAGCAGCCCAGCAAGCGATCCTATCGGCCCAGAGCAAGGCCGGACCCGCTGTTTCCGGGGGGGCAGTTGGTATGGCTCAAATAAAAACCTGCGCTCCGCCTTTCGGGGGGTAAATGCGCCGGAGTACCGCAGCGATTCGCTGGGTTTTCGTTTAGTGCGACAGCTTGGGAAGCAGTAGGGAAGCCAGTTCTGCTGACTTGCAAAGGAGTTGTACTCGGCAGACAAGGAGTTTAGCCGAGTAGCAAAGGAGTCTTGCCGAGTAGCAAAGGAGTTTTAGTCGGCAAGACTTCTTTGCGGCTTAACAGCAAAGCAGTTTGGCCAAGCAAAACTCCTTTGTTGTCGAGTACGACTCCTTTCTTGCTTACCAGGAAAGGAGTTCGGTTAAGCCGAACTCCTCTTCTGCCGAGTACAACTCCTTGGCAACCGAGCACTACTCTTCCTGAATTTGGAACAAATCCAGTCCATCTTCCCGAAAAAAGACGGACTGGTAAGACAAAAGCTATTGCGGGGTGCTGGGTTGGTTGCCAGCTGCCTTTACCTTTTCCATCAACTCTTTCTTCACATCTTCACATCCCTTCATATCTTCCGGCGCAGGAGCAACACATTTCATCAGCTTTTTCACATCCGCGCACCCCTTCATATCTTCGGGTGTTAGCGGCGCAGGAGCACCACAGCGGGGATCTGTCTTTTGTATGCAGGACAACATATCTTTGGTGAACGGGATCGGCATACAGCCATGCCCTGTTTCACAGATCATATCCCACTCTGGCCTGGCCTGGGCATGACAGGCAAGGCAGTTGCCTCCTAGGCCAACAACGTCTCCTGCCCCGCGTTTTTTTATCTTGGTGCCATCTTTCGTGGCATCCAGGATAAAGAACTCCCAATCCTTGGTCGCGGCATTGAATCCCTTCTCGCGCTTGACCATAGCTTCGCCAGGCACGATTTGCACGACTGAGCCAGGAGGATACATCACGCCGCCATTGACCGCATTGGCGGCAGCAAGGGTGCCCTCAAGGTCGCCAAGAAGATTATCAAGATGCAAACCGCGAACTTTTTTCATATCGCGAATGCAGCGGAACGATGCGTCCGTCACTTCCACCTTCTTAGTCTCCAGTGGCTCAACTTGTCCCCCTTGCGGCGCAGTTGTTTCTGACATCGGTGGTTTTGAAGCTGCTTGAGACATGTTGCAAACCGCTGTGCTGACCAACAGGGACAGTACACTGAACAGAACAACCTTCTTGGTGTTGACGCGCATTTGTATTCTCCTCCTTTTAAGGTTGCGCAATCACCGGCAAACCATTTTGCGGGCAATTATTAACTGATATCCCACCGCGTGGCCTGCTGTCAAATGGTTTGCGCAAATTAAAAGAGGCTATTCTCGGTTCAGTCGCTGCCAGGTCTCAATCGTATATGGGATTGGCCCGTTGATCTGCTCTGTGGCTACCAGCTGGAACGGCTGATCGGCGAAAGGTGGAAAGAAAGCATCGCCAGAGAATGCCTGTTCAAGCCGGGAGAGAATCAGGGTGTCGGCTTGCGGCAGGACCATATTGTACAGCTGCTCGCCGCCAATGACGAACAGCTTGCTTGCTTGCTTGAGCCGGGCCGCAGCAAGGCCTTCAGCCAGCGAATGCACGACCTCGCCGCCTTCAGCCTTGAAGTCTGTCGTCCTGGTCACCACAATACTGTGCCGTCCTGGCAAGGCACAGCCTATGGCATCCCAAGTTCTTCGCCCCATAAGCAAGCAATGGCCCCACGTGGTCTCTTTGAAGCGGGTCTGCTCGCCTGGAATCTGCCAAGGAATCGTGTTGCCGCTGCCAATGACCCCGTTGGCGGCCACCGCAGCGATTACGATCAGCTCCATGCTGGAATATCCTTATTCGTAGAGGTCTCCGGCTTGCTCGTCGTCGGGTGGAAGGTCATCATCATACTCTGCTGCTGAAGCAGATGAGGTTTCTGGCAGGGCACAGAGCTGGCGAACCTTCTGATCAATCTCCATCAGCATTTCAGGATGCTCTTTGAGGAAGTTTTTGGAGTTTTCCCGGCCCTGGCCAATCCTTTCATCGTTGTAGGAATACCATGCACCGCTCTTGTCGATGATTTTTCGCTCCACAGCAAGATCAAGAAGGTCGCCGCTCCGGGAAATACCCTCGCCGTAGATGATGTCAAACTCCACCTCTCGGAATGGAGGGGCAACCTTATTCTTCACTACCTTAATTTTAGTGCGATTACCTATCACCTCTTGCCCTTCTTTGATCTGGGCCAGCCTGCGAATGTCGAGCCGAATAGAGCTATAGAACTTGAGGGCGTTGCCACCGGTGGTGGTTTCAGGAGAATTGTGCACGACAACCCCATCAACCACATAGCAATGGTTGCCTTCGATCTCTAAATCGAAGCGGCTCATGTCCTGACTCGCAGGTTTCTCGTGAATATCGAGAATAGGCATGGGAACAGCTTTGAGACTGCGCTCGGCACTGGCTTCAATGTGGCTCACTCGCCCTTGTAAGCGTAAATAGGGCATAAGTTTGCCTTCCATTGACGGATGGACGCAGGGCGCAATCATGGCGTGGAATTTGGGTGTCTCTTCACCCCCAAAACTGATCGCTCCATGCGCTGTCAAGGTCGCCATAATCCCGCGCTCATGAAACCAACGCACTAAGGCCTGCTGCTTCTCCAGAGGAAAGCCTGGGCAGGAGATCGAGCAGCAGCACCGCCGTTCATCAAAAGAGCCATCATCCATATACCAGACCGCAACGGCCAAAGGCGTGAGGCGGTCAATCAGCACCTGAGAGGGATTTTTGCCCTTCTCGTCGTAATTCTCCCTTCTCAGCTTGGTCAGTTCATACATCGGAATGGTGTCAAAGCTGTGGCCACCGCACATGTCGGTTGTCTCTGAGTCGAGCAATCCCTCGAAAAGCGACTTCTTCCAGAGGTAATAGGCATCTTGCGCTTGCCCATGCCCGATGCGGAGCGCGGTGTTGTAGTCGCTGCTCTGGAGCAAACTGCCGTCGCCAAGAATGGAACCGATCACAACCTCTTCCTGGAGAGGTGAGAGATAGTATTCAACCATCGTCATTAAGCGGTCACCGACTTTCAGCTCTCCAGCTGGTTTATAGCCATACTCTGAGAGGAGTAAATGATTCGGAGTGCAGTTGAAGGTATTATAGCCGTTATTGGCATCATTGGCAGCGACATTGAATTGAAGAAACAGATCAGCTGGCCCATTGTTGAACCAGTTGACAATCTGGCGCGGTTCAAATTCCCCGGTGGTTATATCGTAGGAGATGACTTCTAGCGGCATCTTATGCTTGACAATCTTGCCTATTTTCTCCGTGCTACCGTCAGCAAGCATAACCTGGGCCTCTGAATCGAAGCAGCCAAACATCACGCCAATCTTCATACGGATCTGATTGATGAAAATGAGGACGGTATTGGTCTTTTGCAGCACGCCAGTGAATTTGCGCAGGGCGTGTGACATCAGGCGAGCCTGAAGACCAACATGCTGATCGCCGACATTGCCGTCGATCTCCGCTTTAGGTACCAAGGCAGCGACTGAGTCGATAACGATGACATCCAGACCGCCACTGCGCATCAGGATTTCGCAGATTTCTAGGGCCTGTTCCCCGAAATCTGGCTGCGAGACCAGCAGATTATCCACATCCACGCCTAGTTTCTCGGCATAAGTCGTATCAAGAGCATGTTCCGCATCAATAAAGGCAGCATTGCCGCCCATGCGCTGGGCCTCAGCAATAACATGCAGGGCCAAGGTGGTCTTGCCGCTCGATTCTGGGCCATAGATTTCCGTTACCCGGCCTCTGGGTAGGCCTCCCACGCCCAAGGCCAGGTCTATACCCAAGGTGCCAGTAGAAATAACCGGGATATTCTGCCGCTCATGCGCACCGAGACGCATGATAGAGCCTTTGCCGAACTGCCGGTGAATCTGGGTGATGGCACTGTCAACGCTCTTGATTCTTCCTTCTGCCTGCTTTTCCGGTGAAACGGCCATTGGGTTCTCCTTGTGACTGAAATGTCTCTGCAAAGGCGGCTCACAAACCGCCCTTGCGGGTTTCGTTGCCCGCTCACCGTTGAACAGGCTGGGCTTGACCTATGTGTTCTTCTTTCTATACCGCATTTCAGGCTCTGGCTCAATGCCCAGGCTGTCCATTACGCGGTTGGAGTAGTTAAAATAGCCGATCAGCTGCACTGCATCGAGTATTTCCAAGTCAGAAAAGCCCTGCGCGCGCAGTGTTTCCACATTGGCGCGGCACAGTTCCTTGGGCGCAAGCGTCACTTTTGCAGCAAAGTCCAGCAGAACCCTGGTTTTAGGGTCCAGATCCGCTTGCGTGTAGTCTTCTTGAATCTTCAAGACCTCTTCATCGTCACCGATCTCTTCCCGGAGATCTTGCTCGTGGCTTTCGACTCAGTAATAACAGCCGTTGAGTTGGGAAACGACTGTGGCGATCAGCACGCGCTCGCGGTGGCGCAGTCCGCCCGGCTGGCTCATCAGATGTCGGTAGAGGTCGCGGCCTCTTTCTAATGTCTCAGGCCGCAGGCTTTGCACCTTGACCAGATTGATGACTCGGCCAAACTTCGCCTTGTTCTCGTCGTAAATCTTTTTTAAGACCTCTGAGGCCTCTTCGTAGGGAACCGTTTCAATCCAACTCATGCGTTGCTCCTATTTTTAGGTGAAGGGCGGCACTCATTGCGCGTTGACCTGCCCGGAAAGGCGAGAAATTTTGCGATGCGATGCGTCTGACTGATTCGGTAAGCCGCTTTACTGCCAATCAGTGGCGAAAAACAGCCATAAATAGCCGTTCAACTGATATCCAGACACGTTCAATACATCCAGTGACCAGTTCAACCGATCACGCAATCGGTTCTACCGATCAGTGATGAGCTAATTAACACCCGACGCACTGCGTCAAGGGCCATTGCTGCGGCCATTGCCTGGATTTCACCCCTGGTACCGCTGAAATGATGGAGGGCAGACCTTGCTTTACCCTGATGAAACAGACCAATATAAACTGTACCCACCGGCTTATCCGTTGTACCGCCATCTGGCCCGGCAATTCCGGTAACAGCTACCGTGATTGCTGCACCGCTGCGCTCTGCTAGCCCAGTGGCCATCGCTTCAGCAACTGGCCCGCTCACTGCCCCGTATTTACGCAGCAGTTCGGCCTCAACGCCGAGCAGTTTTTCCTTGAGCTGATTGGTATAAACGATCACGCCACCGGCAAACCAGGCCGAGCTACCCGGTACAGCGGTAATTTTTGCGCCGATAAGCCCGCCGGTACAGGATTCTGCGGTGGCTAAAAGCAGTCCTTGCGCTCGCAACAGGCCACCGACTGTCTGGGCAAGGCTTTCTTGGTCGATGCCGTAGAGATGATCGCCTAAGGCGGTGCGAAGATGCTGTTCTGCCTTACCGAAAAGTGGATCTGCCTCGCTGCCAGTCACCGTGAGACTGACATGCACCTCCCCTTCCACAGGATAATAGCCGATGCTGGCCCAATCTTCTTGCTCCAAATCAAGCAACCGCCGGTTGATTTCGCACTCGGACAGCCCGACTGTGCGGTAGAGCCGCATTCGCACCATCCTTCTACCGGTACCAGGCCACGCTGCCAGCCTTGGCAGGACACTTTCCAGCAGTAGCGTGACCGCTTGACCTGGTACGCCAGGCAGAAAGAAGATAGGGACGGTATCATGGATGAGAAAGTGGCCAGCCATCCGGGCATCCAGGTTAAGCACCTCTGCACCCTGAGGGAGCCACGCCAGTTTCTCCAAGGCGTTCTGGCAACAGGCAGTGCCCTTCGACTGGGCGCGGATCTTTTCCAACAGCTTGTGGTTAAGGGTCGGAGGCCTATGCAGAGCAGCTGAGGCGGCCTCATTGGTCAGATCATCCGTAGTCGGCCCAAGTCCACCCGTGACCAGGACAAACTCCGCCCGCCTGATTGCCCGTCGCAGGGCATTACCGATCAGTGCAGGCGCATCGCCGACCGTGTGTATGGCCGTGATTTCGTGCCCAGCCAGAAAAAGTTGCTGCGCCGCGAAGGCGCTGGTGGTATTAACGATTCGGCCTGTGGTTAGCTCGTCGCCCACGGCAATGATTTCTCCGATCATGGCCCGCTCCCTAATGATGAGTTAACTCTCTATTGTGCCCAACACTGCACCGTCTCGCATCTCGACCAGGCGCACGGCCACCACTGTTCCTGCCAACGAGGCCGCGCTGCGTAACTGCACGGGGATGTAGTTTTCCGTGAATCCTTTGAGCAGTCCAGTCTTCTTGTCCTTGTGCTCGACCAATACCTGCTGTTCTGTACCGAGATGCTGCTGATAAAAAGCGAGTCGCTTTTGCCGGTCGAGCGTACGCAGGTGGTCCACTCGCTCCTCCTTGACTGCCACAGGCACTTGGTCAGTAAATTGCGCGGCAGCAGTGCCAGGTCGAATCGAATAGGGAAAGACATGGAGATAACTGATCGGTAATCCAGCCAGCAGGTTGTAGCTGTTATCTGCTGCCTGTTCATCCTCGCCAGGAAAGCCCGCGAGGATATCGCAGCCAAGAGCGGCCTGCGGAGCAACGCTGTGCAGGCGATGCACAGCTGCGGCAAAGGTCTCTGCGGTGTAGCGACGGTTCATCCGAGCGAGTACACCGCTGTCGCCGCTTTGCAAAGGGATGTGGAAATGCGGCATAAAGTTGTTATGCTCGCTGAGGACGCGCAGCAGCCGGTCATTAACCTCGGTCGGCTCGATGGAACTGAGGCGCAGACGAATTGCTGGGAATTCGCGGCACAGAGTTTCCAGCAACGCATAAATGTCTAGGCCTTCGGTGAGATCCAAACCGTATTTGCCTACGTTGATGCCCGTGACAACTAGCTCTCGACAGCCCTCTGCAACGAAAAGGCGTGTCTGCGCAAGGACAGCAGCTAAGGGCAAACTGCGGCTCCGGCCTCGCGCATACGGAACAATGCAGTAGGAGCAGAAGTTGTTGCAGCCATCCTGCACGCGCAGGAAGGCGCGGGTTCTGCCACTGAACCGGCGCACCAACGGCAGTTGGCAGATTTCCTTGGCCGCGCCGATTTCTGGCAGCACAACGTGGCCAGACTCTGCGGCCAGTGCAGTGCTGACCGCCAGATCCTTGGCGGCATTGCCCAGCACAATCAGCCGCTGCCCTGGAACTAAGTCTTGCAGCTCGGCGGTAGCGGTCTCAGCGTGACAACCCGTGACCACGATCCTGGCTGCCGGGTTGTCACGCGCAATTCGGCGGATGAGTTGGCGTGATTGCTGGCTGGCCCGGGCAGTAACAGCGCAGGTATTGATAACAAAGACCTCTGCCTGTCCAGCAGCAGAGACAATCTCGCAACCCTGCTCCCTAAACCCAGCGAGAAAGGCGGCGGACTCAAATTGATTCACCTTGCAGCCAAGGGTGGCGACGGCGACTTTTCTGCGGGCCGGGCTACTCAAGAGGATACGGGGGAAAGAGTCGGGCGGTGAGGCCAGTTTCAGCTTAACTCACTGTAACATAAAGAGGAGGGAAGAGGCAAACCGAAAGCCGCTGCGCTGGCACCTGTTAGCGATCTGCCCGCAAAGGAATTCTGTTTGGCCGGAGAGGAGTTCTGCCGAGTTGGACTTCTTTGCAAGTCGGCTGGAAAGCAGTTGGAGTCGGCAAAACTCCTTTCCAAGTAAGTCGAGAAGAAGTTTTGCCGAGTTACAAAGGAGTTCAAGTCGGCAGAAAAGGAGTTTGGCCGAGTTGCGAAGGAGTTTTGCTCGCTTGGCAAGAAGTTTTGTTTGGCAACAAAGGAGTTCTATCGACTTGGAAAGGAGTGCTACCGACTTGCAGACGTGTATGACTTGCTTCGAATCATCTTAAAGTTGGCTGCCAAGCTCCGAAAAAAGGTTGTTCTCCTTACCAAGGCCCTCGACGTGCAGCTGCGCTTCCTTATAATCTCTCTCAGTCTTTTCATTAACAAGTAATCCCTGCAAAAAATCAACGGCGGCAAAAGTGCTATCGCCTATACTTCAATGACCACCGCAACCTTGGCGGTAATTTTTCTTGACAAGAAGAATGAGCAGATGCTAGACTGATAAGTATAGAGATTGAAATTATCAATAATTTCTGATGAGGTATATCATTATGAATAGGAAAAATAAATTTATCACGGCTGCATCAGCTGCGATCTCTTTTTTCCTTGTCAGTTCATCATACGCTGGCAACGGAGTTTCTGTTGTTATCATCAATAATCTACCTACCTATGTAAATTCCACTGTAGATACTCCAGTTTCTCGTTCCTTTACGAATCAGCTTCCTGCGCCTGATGATTCAGATGTTACACCGATCACCGCAGATGATCTCTCTCTTCAAAAAACAAGGGGCGAGCTGTTCTCTGCTGGCGTAAAAGTTGGCAGCCAAGCTGTCACAACCGAGAGAGCAGAGTGGGAAGGTAGGGCATTTGGCACATTCGGTATGCCTTATACAACTGGCAGAGTTGAGGAGTTTTTCCGCAGTGCACCAAGAGCAACAGGCCTGAATCTAGCAACACGTCTCAGTGCAACTCATCCTTACAGTACGGTTGGCAGATTGAACTTTAGTGCTGGCTTCTGTACAGCCAGCCTGATTAGAAGAAGCGTCATCGTGACCGCCGCGCATTGTATTCAAAACTTCGGAAGTGGCAATGCACTCTTCACAGGATTTCAGTTTCAACCTGGCCGATACGGCAATTACTTGCCATACGGCACCTGGAACGGGGCGGCCTTGGCACGTCCATCAAGTTGGGCAAACGGCACGGACACTGGTTCAGGGGCGGCTAGAAATAATGATCTCGCCGTGATCGTGCTTAAGAAGAATGCAGCAGGTCAGTTTATCGGTGATCGGACTGGTTATATGAATTACGGCTGGAATAATTACTCCTTTATCACTTCTCCCAAGACCGGCAACTTACAGACAGCGGCAGTTACCACGTTGGGCTATCCTTATTTGATGGATAGCGGCCTGAAGATGCAGCGAACAGACGGCCCAGCCTACACCACGGTGTTAGATGGTGTCAATCAGATCTATCAAGGGAGCAACTTTACAGGTGGCTCCAGCGGTGGCCCGTGGGTTGTCAATTTCCGGGCCAAGGATGCAGTTCTTGCGGGCGGAGCAGTTGTGGGAACAGATCCCGTGATGGCGGTTATCGGCGTAACATCCTGGGGAAGTTCTGATCCTAACGCTCCCAAGGACAACTATTCGTCGCAGTTTGGTCAGAACACCGAGTTTCCCGAGGCAAATTATGGTGTCTATGGCGCAGGAAACATTGCAGCCCTACTGAATGAAGTATGCAGCCTGCCAGCACCTGGCGGAGGTACCTACGCCTCGCGGGGCTACTGCAATTAAACGAATCAGGACTCCACCAAAAAGCCAAGAAACGCAGTGCGTTTCTTGGCTTTTCTTTTATTCACAACAGCAACTTCAGCAACGCATAAACAAGAAAGCCCGCACCTGCGGAGCTGTACATGCGTATTCAGGGCAAACAGCCAATACCCCTGCTGGCCAGCAGTTTAGGGAGAAAATAAAAGACAGCTATGCCGCTGCTGACCGCTGTCAGGATTATGATCAGTTCTTTCATGATTTCTCCTTGCGCTGGATTATTCAAGCCTGCCCCGAAAAAAAAGTACAGTCGTTCTTTTTAGGGGTTACGCAGTTAGAAGAAACAGAGTAACATGCCGACATGAACAAAGCTAAAATAACGGATTGCGATTACATCGATTTTCTGATTGGCACGCAAAGTCGGTCTGTGCTCGGAAAAAGCCGATGCAGATGCCGCGTGAACGCATCGTGCGACGGGCTGCCTGTTTCATCAGGTTGAACACGCTCCGCTTCTGTGCAGCTGTAAACTCTTTGTGTGCCGATCAGAAAATCGATGTAATCGCAATCCGTTATTTTAGCTTTGTTCATGTCGGCATGTTACTCTGTTTCTTCCAACTGCGTAACCCCTATATAATGTCAGCAAGCCGCTCACGCAGGTCTACTTTGACTATCTCTATATCAATCTTGGGCTTGGAAACAACATCTTGAGTCGTGGTGAAATCCAAATTTGCTGACACAAAATCACTGCCAGCCGCGTTCCTGTTCCTCATCGGAAGTTTTGCCGCATTCTTCCATGCGACTTTTGGAACCATCAAATACGATTAGCTTGTGAACGTTCCGCCGTTCAATGCGGACAACAGAAGTTGCTCGTCGTTCATCGCTTTAAGTTCGTCCAGAGAATAACCTGCTATCGGACTTGTTCGCGAGCTGTTTATCTTGCTTCTTATTTCCGAAATTCTCTCTTTCATTTTTCTCTAAGAATCAGCATCGTGACATCCATTTTCTTCTTGTAGCAAGGAATACCCTGCTTGGACAGCTCGTCGCCGCGCTCACTGCACGCTTTGGCATTCCCTTTGTATTTCAAACTCTGTTTCAGAATAAGGCGATCAGGATATTCAAGGACTTCAATAGTTGCTTGGCTGTCAGAGTTAATTACTTGAGATTTTAGAGTGTTAGCAAGCTTCGTAACAGAAGACGGTGCAGTTAAGTACGGATAGAGATCAAGCACCATTTTGCTCGTAGTTTCAAACTTCAGTTCTTTCCTCTTTAAGGACACCTCTCTTGAGTTTGAGAATACAAGAGACCTCAATGGCCTTTTATTGAGAATATATCCGCAGCGATATAAAATGATCAAGCAATCATTTTTATCCTATGAGTTAAATCTTATGGCCTGAACCTATCTCAAAGTGAATAATACTCCACCGGCTTAAAGCCGGTGGCTTCGATTGACAGCTAAAGCTGGCGTGGTCAGCTTCGCCGACTCTCTCATACCTCACCGTCAATCTTAAAATTGTTGTCAGAAGTGCTGTCTTGTTCTTCAATTGTGATCCACGCCAAGCGCAGATGTATTGAAAATACAGCATGTGAGCCATGATTATATGTTTCC
>NZ_JBLWEO010000055.1:0-5361 GCF_048287395.1 Candidatus Electronema sp. PJ
GAAGCGTACTGCCGCCTCCTCAAAACTCAAACCTTCACGTTCTTTGATTTCCAATACTTTCCGGCGAAAATCTACTGAATAGGCCATAAGATTCAACTCATAGGATGAAAATGATTGCTTGATCATTTTATATCGCTGCGACTATATACAGTGTGAAGCCAATCTTTTTTTATAGCGTGTAATAATTCTCCAATCTCGTTGCAGCCCGGATGACCCGGTTCATCTTCCGCTCCAGCTCCGCGCTCGCCGCCCTCCACGCGCAGATCAAAAGAGCGGGTGAAGCCTTAGATCAGCGGCCCGCTGGACAATTTCCTCATCTTTCGCGCAGTCAGCTTCGGTGCGCGATTCACTGCGCACTAAATTTTCATTTACATTTTTCCTGAAATTTTCAGCCAGATTGCAAGTCCATCCAAAATTTGGATGCGTGACTGCGCACCGCGCTTTCCGCGCAACCGCTGCAATGCGCCAGCTCTCTTATGTGCAACAGGTGGCCCGGCAATCTGGAGGCGATTTACGCAGCCCGCTTGTTCGAGTTCGGGGCCTCTGGCACGCCTCGTACTTCATCCGAACTTCACCCCGAACTAAATTTATATTTGCATTTTTTATAACATTTTCAGCGGATTGACAGCATCAGCGCTCGGCAGCCGCTGGATGATTTGGGCATTTGTTACGCCCCCGAACTTAGCTTCGTACCAAATTTTTCAGCGTGACTGACCGGCCCGGCCTCCTGCTGATCGTCCGCCTGTGCTTGCGTTTGCGAAAGTTGCAGTCCTGTAACTTTGCCTGCAACCTTGCCGTCTCCGTCCAGGTCGGCAATCAGTTTTGCCTGCGCTTTAAGCCGCATTCTCCTCATTCGTCTCTGTAGCAGAGCCATAATGAAACGTGAAAAAGCCTAGTGTCCTGAGATTACTGCTAAAGTTAAAATAAACCTCAAAAATATACCCGCTTTTGTGCCCGCTTTCTGCAAATCTGTGAGCAGTTTTCTGGCGGCTGGTTGGACACCGTTGAAAAGAGAATGGCAAACCGCAGCATCCAAACTTTGCCACGCCGTCCTTTTTTATAGAACGCAGATTCATTCCACGCTCACGTCCTGCGGCAGGGCATGGACGGAAACCGGCAGCTTGAAACGCTGTGTTCCCGTCCCTTGATGATTGGCTGAGAAAGCAGGCGTTGAAAAACGAGGTCTCCGGCGCGTCCCGCCCTACCCATTTGTTGCCGCATCATTGCCCCTGCCGCGCTGCCTGCATACTGCAAGGAAAAAAGGGCGATGCTGGCTGTTCCTACTCAGGCCATACTCCTCAGCGCAGCCCGGATCAGCTCATCCACCCGCATCTCTGCCGCCTTTGCGGGGTCAGCTTGCTGTACGCTGCGCAAAGCCTGCCAAGCAGTTTCCTGCGGATAGCCAAGGTTCATTAAGGCGGAGGCTGCGTCATGGATGGCAAAGCCCTCGCTAGCTGTCGGCAGAGCACTGGCTTTGGTTGGTAGCGGGCCAAGCTCCACAGTAAAGGCGAGCATCTTCTCAGCCAGCTCCATGCAGAGGCGCTCGGCGGTTTTCTTACCTACTCCGGGCAGAGTGGTTAGGCGTTTGCTATCCTTTAGACTGATGGCACTGCACAGGGCAGCAGGCTCCAGGCCCGACAGTATGGCCAGGGCCAGCTTAGGGCCGATGCCGGAGACGGTGTTCAGCAGGAGGAAGAGCCGCTTCTCACTGCTGTCCGGGAAGCCGTACAAGGTTATGGCATCCTCGCGCACGCTGGTGTGAATATGGAGCGCAACCTGCTCGCCAGGCTGGGGTAAGCCGTCGCTGGTGCGGGTGGAGATATGAATCTCGTAACCCACACCATGCACGTCAATAACAGCGGCAGAGGCATCTTTGCTGAGGAGGGTGCCGGAGATGTGGGCGATCATTGGTGCGGTGAGGTAGGGTTGGTTGCATTGAGAAGGAGCAGGTCAAGCAAGGCAGCACAGACAATGCCAAGGACATAGGCGATGATATCAGACCAAAGAAAGCTAAAGCCCAGCACAAAGGCTAATGGCCTGATGGCGCGGAGCTGCTCCAGCCAAGGAGGATGGAAGAGCTGAGAGGCTTCAATGAAGCAGGCAATGAGCAGTGCGATGCAGAGGGTCTGAGGAGTGCTCCGGCCCAGCAGCAGGGCACAGACGCAATAGAGTAGCATTGCCCACAGGACATCACCGGCATAGGCGACATACCAGGTTGGTAACAGGTTCGGTACCAGCCTAGCAGGTAGGCCCAGAGCAATGATGAGCGCGGCTAGCGGTAGGTAAATGAGCAGCTTGCGGTGCGGTTTGGTCATGCGGCTCTCACTTGAAACACAGCAACGCAGGCAGCTGTTAGCTCTGCGACGGCGGAGTATGAGTTAAAACATAAGGTCAACTACGACGCAAGTATTTTTGCCTGAGGTTCCGTTCTACTTGCACAAAACCCTTTACGCCGCAGCGTTTGCTGGTAAGATAGCAGCATATTAAATCATCCAACTCTGCACAAGGAGAATCATCATGTCTAACTATTTTAACAGCCTGCCCCTGCGCCTTCAGCTTGACGAGCTGGGCCGCTGCCGCTTCATGCAGGCTTCCGAGTTCAACGGCGTGGAAGCCCTGAAGGGCAAGAAGATCGTCATTGTCGGCTGCGGTGCGCAAGGTCTGAACCAAGGTCTGAACCTGCGCGACAGCGGCTTGGACGTGTCCTACACCCTGCGCGACGCGGCCATTGCCGAGAAGCGGCTGTCCTGGCAGCGGGCTACGGAGAACGGCTTCAAGGTCGGGACATATCAGGAGATGCTGCCCACCGCTGATCTGGTCATCAACCTGACCCCGGACAAGCAGCATTCCAGCGTGATCAAGGCGGTGATGCCGCTGATGAAGGAGAACGCCTGCCTGTCCTACTCGCACGGCTTCAACATTGTTGAAGAAGGGATGCAGATCCGCAAGGACATCACCGTGATCATGGTTGCGCCCAAATCGCCGGGCACCGAGGTGCGGCACGAGTACCAGCGCGGCTTCGGTGTGCCCACCCTGCTGGCCGTGCATCGCGAGAACGACCCGCTCGGCATCGGCTGGGACATTGCTAAAGCCTACGCCGCTGGCACCGGCGGCCATCGCGCTGGCTGCTTGGAGTCCTCCTTTGTCGCCGAGGTGAAGTCCGACCTGATGGGCGAGCAGACCATTCTCTGCGGCATGTTGCAGACCGGCTCGCTGCTCTGCTTCGAGCGGATGGTTGCGCTGGGCATGGATGCCCGCTATGCGGTCAAGCTGATCCAGAACGGCTGGGAGACCATCACCGAGGCCCTCAAGCACGGCGGCATCACCAACATGATGGACCGGCTGTCCAACCCGGCCAAACTGCGGGCCTTCCAGCTTGCTGACGAGCTAAAGCGCATCCTCAAGCCGCTCTTCTGTAAGCACATGGATGACATCATGTCCGGCCATTTCTCCACGACCATGATGCAGGACTGGGCTAATGACGATGCCAACCTGCTCACATGGCGCAAGGCCACTGGCGAGACCGCCTTTGAGAAGACAGAAGCGGCGGATATGGCCATCAGCGAGCAGGAGTATTTCGACAAAGGCATCCTGATGGTGGCGATGGTCAAAGCGGGCGTGGAGCTGGCCTTCAACACCATGGTCTCTTCCGGCATCAAGGCGGAGTCAGCCTATTACGAATCATTGCACGAGCTGCCATTGATCGCCAATCTGATCACCCGCAAGAAGCTGTATGAGATGAACGTGGTGATTTCTGATACTGCCGAGTACGGCTGCTATCTCTTCAACCATGCGGCCTACCCGCTGCTGCAAGGCTTCATGAAGACCGTGGGCGCGGATGTGATCGGCAAGGGCTTGGATGTGAAGGACAACTCTGTCAGCAACAAGGAGCTGATCGAGGTCAACCGGATCATCCGCAGCACCGGCGTGGAGACCATCGGCGCAGAGCTGCGCGGCTATATGAGCGCAATGAAGGCGATTATTTGAGGTTGGTTGCCGTTACCGGAATTGCAGGGTCACGGCATGCCGTGACCCTACCACTTTGTTAGCCAATAGAGGAACATAAAATGGAAATCACGGATCTTATCCTAGACTATCCAAAGAACTACCTTATTGAAAGAACTGAGAGCGAGGCTTCGGCATTCGACTTAAACGATAAACAACAAGTTATTGATCTGATCAATGAACTAATCCCGATGATTTTGAAAAAACCATTGGCTGAGTTGAGTCGAGAAGAGCAGGTTAGTTGCGGCTGGGTAATTGAGGGAGTTCTTGAATGTAACTTCGGATATAATTTTCAAGAAAACGACTATCGGGACTTCGTTAAGGAATGTGTGTTTAAGAGTTACGAACGTGCAAAGAGAAATCATGACCGCATTCGTGAGGGATTAAGGTCTTTGCGCAAATAGCCAAGTAGCATGGTAGGTTGCCCAAGCCGAAGAGATCATCTATATTCCCGCCATGAAAAGAACGATATACATCGAAACGAGCGTCATCAGCTACTTGGCTGCCGAAATGTCAGAAAATATCAGGACAAGCAGTCGCCAGCTTGTCACACATGCTTTCTGGAAAACGCTTCCGAACTATAGTGTTTTTATTTCAGACACTGTTGTCATGGAAGCATCGTGTGGCGATGCAGGGAAGGTGCAACGTCGGCTTTGGGAAATCCGTGACTTTTCTGTTCTTGACACAGATGCTAAGACGCAAGAGTTGGCAAAGTCGCTTATCAGGGAAAAGGCTGTTCCTGAAAAATGCCCGGAAGATGCAGTTCATATTGCTGTAGCGGCAGCACACGATATTGAATTTATCGTCACTTGGAACTTCAAGCACATCAACAATCCGTTCATGATGCGCAAAATAAGCAGTGTTGTAACGAAGCATGGCTGCTCCATGCCCGTAATCTGTTCACCTGAAGAATTCATGGAGGCGGAACATGATTGATCCGATCATAGAGGAAGTCAGAAAGTATCGGGATGAACACGCCCGTAGATTCAACTACGATTTAGACATGATTTGCGAAGACCTGCGCAGTCGGCACGCCCAGAATTTGGATCGGCTGAAAGAGATAAGAACAGTCGGCAAGACTGATGCGCTGGATGCTTACCCGCAGCACCGGCATTGAGGCTATTGGCGCGACCTTGCGCGGCTACATGAGCGCGATGAAGGCGATTATCTGAGGTTGGTTGCGGGGGAGATAACAGGGCGGACACAGGGGTCCGCCCCTTGTATCTTGTCTGTTGTGGTGGTTAGCTGCCAGCACACGAGTCGGGGAGAGCTTGTGGCCGCCCCTAAGGTTCGAACCTTGATGCGTAGATGAAGCCCCCTGGCTCACTTTCACGCCAGCGACAACACTGAACGGTA
>NZ_JBLWEO010000056.1:0-63597 GCF_048287395.1 Candidatus Electronema sp. PJ
GACCGAGGGCTTCTACACCAGCCTCGCAGAGCCAGCGACAGAGCGGCTCGGCGACGCAGTGGTCCAGGCCAAGCGGCATTACGCAGAAAGCCCAGAGGGCGCGAAAAGTCACTACACCCTCGACATCTACAACCTGCTCGGCGATCCGGCTCTTATCATGTCAAAACGGTAGCGAATAGGAAGCAGCAAAATTGAAAAAATGAAAATCAAAGACAACAGCGTTACCAAGCCATTAGAAGCTGAACAAAAAGGCGGTTCTAAAAAATTGCCCTACAAAAGACCGCAGCTTGGGTCTGTTAGTCTGTTTGCTGATCAGGTGCTAGGGAACTGTAGGATCGGACCACCATGTACTACACTACTCCCAATTAGATCTTGATCAATTCACATTCATCTATCTGTCCCCAACAAGGGGATAACAATAATTTATTGCCATTTATTGAGAAGGACAGCTTGTTTTTTTCGCTGGCTGGATTAATACTCTCTGTCGTTTCAGAAAATAATCCTATTTTTAATAGAAGTTTACCGGATGCTGATAAAAAATTTATCGCATCTCACGATGAGATGGGGCATGTAGATATTAATATTGCGCCTTGTCGAGAAGAACATCTTTGTCGAGACTTTACCAGAAAAATTTTTACTCAGCAACGCATGGCCTTCTGTCGTACAGAAGATGGTTATGTTCAACTGTTTTTCTCGACAGAAGATACTCTTGCGCCATCTTGTGGAATTTCCGTAGATTTTAATTTTTCCAAATTTAATTATTATATTCACGACGATGCAAAAGAAGAATTTGATCCATGCAAACTAGCATCCAATATCTTCCTGCTTCAGCACAGTTTTATCAATCATCAAGGATTAATTATTCACGCTGCTGGAGGTTCAATTTATGGTAAAGGAATAGCCTTTGCCGCCCCATCGCAAACCGGCAAATCTACTCTCAGTCGCCTATTCCTTTTATCCCCACAGAATCGTCTTTTTAGTGAAGATCGTTTGATTATTCGCTCAGTCAATACAACATGGCAGGTTTGGGGAACGCCGTGGCTGGGAAGCGGTACCATTGCCTGCAATGAACATGCCCCTCTTTCTGCCTTAGTTTTTCTTAGCCAAGCCAACGAGACCAAAGTTACCCGCCTTTCTCCATCTGTAGGTCTCCGTCGCTTGCTGCAAGTGGTGTCTATTCCCTGGTATAGTCCAGAATGGACTCATAAAGGGCTAGCTGTCTGCGAATCGTTAATTCAGACTATCCCTATGTTTGAACTGGCTTTTCGACCTGACCAGACAGCAGTGCAGGCTGTCGAACGGCTTGCCTCTGCACTCTGTTGAGATAATCCTCATCTCGCCGGAATATCGATTAGATATCCTGTATAATCAACAAGAAGGGTTTACAGTAAGTAGCAAGTAGGTTGAAGTGAAAAATGAACCATTTTTTCCCGATCTTCCTCCTCCTATTCGGCGGCATCTTTCGCAACTTGCAGAAGATATGTTCAAATAAGCAAGGGAAGAGTACGGCTCGTTTGCCAAGGAGTTTGGCTCGGCAACAAAGGAGTTGTACTCGGCAGCAGAGGAGTTCGGCTTGGCCGAACTTCTTTCCTGGTTAGCCACAAAGGAGTTTGGCCGACTAAAACTCCTTTCCTACTCGGCAGAACTCCTTTGCGGCTTAGCCAAACTCCTTTGTAACTAAGCCGGACTCCTCTGCTGCCGAGTAAAACTCCTCTCCAAGTCGGCCAACCTCCTTTCTTGCCAAGCTAAACTCCTTTGCCAGCGAGCAAGAAAGGAATATTAACTCAAAGTTACGTGAAAAACACCACAACAGAAGAAACCGGTTCGTTCTCCGCTTCAGCTTGATTGTTGGCTTACTAAATAAACACTTGCCTCTCTTCCGCGAAATACCTTATAATTTAAGGAGAAAATAGTTTTCAAAAATGCTTTCTGCATGTCAGCAGAACCAAGATAAGCTCAAGGAAAACGATCATGACAACGAAACATACCGTAGCGTGTTTTCTCCTTTTCTTCTTTTCTATAAGTTTCTTTCCAGTAACAGCTCAATCAGCGACCGGCTTCACCGGGCGGGTAGTTGAGGCATCAAGTCCTACTACAGGTATTGCCAACCTTTGGGTGGATGTTTTTGACTGTACTTCGCCTAATCCGAGCTATACCAATGGCTGGATAGCTGGTGATTCTACAGATAGCAATGGTAATTATACAATTAATGTGCCAACCCCAGGCAGTTACAAAATAGCTTCTTTGCATCTGGCTAATACAGGTTATCTTGATAATTGGTATGACAAAGACATACCTCTTGGAACTGCCGATTGTGTACCTGTAAGTAATGAGCAGATTGTTCAGTTACAAGATATAGCTCTCACTCCAGCTGAGAACGGCAGTATCTCTGGCGTAGTGACAAGTGCTGTTGATAATAGCAACATTGCAAATGTTATTGTCTATGCGTATGACAGTACTGGCGTTGCAGGAGTAGCGACAACTGTAAGTGATGGCACCTATAAGATTACAGGTCTACTACCAGGAAATTATACCGTCTATTTTGGCGCATTTTATACACCATACACGAGTGAATGGTATGATGACAAATTAGCTCAGAATGAAGCCAATCCTGTGCCTGTTGTAGCTCTTGCTGATACGCCCACTAATGCGCAACTTGCCCTTGGTGGCACTATTTCCGGCAAGGTTACGTATAAAGAAACAGGGGCAGCCATTGCAGGCGCATGGGTTGATGTATGTGATGACAGCACCATTACTGTTTGTAACAGCAGTAGTCCAACTTGGCGCGGCTTTGCGATAACTGATGCGGATGGTGTGTACACTGTCCAAGGCTTACCTTCCCCAGGAACTTATAAAGTTCATTTTCATGAAAAGAATACTAGCTATTCTGGTGTTGGGATCAGTGAGTTTTACAACGACAAGCGCAACATAAGCTCTGCTGATTCAGTTTCGGTGAACAGCACAAATATTGATGCTGCTCTACAAGATAATCCAAACCTAACGCAGGTTTACGAAGTTCTCCTTCGCAAGAAAACGTGTCATTACGTCGCAATAAACGGCAAGACAGTTAGTGTTTGTCAGTAAACTCTTCTACCTGCTTCCTCAGATATGCTGACAGGAGTTCTCTCCTGTCAGTATCTTTTTTTTCTAACACACTATGATTGATTTCGACATTGCCGTCATTGGCGCGGGCCATGCAGGCTGTGAGGCCGCACTTGCCGCCGCCCGCATGGGCTGTACAACCTTAGTCTGCGTGATCAACGCCGATACCATCGGGGCCATGTCCTGTAATCCGGCCATTGGCGGGCTGGCCAAGGGCCATTTAGTCCGCGAGATCGACGCGCTGGGCGGCGAGATGGCGAAGAACATCGATGCCACTGGTATCCAGTTCCGGCGGCTGAACACCAGCAAGGGGCCAGCGGTGCGTTCATCCAGAGCACAGGCAGATCGACGGCTCTATCAGCAGCGCATGAAGACTGTGCTGGAACGTCAGCAGAATCTGGTCATCCGCCAGGCGGTGATTGATGAAATCCTCACCGAGCAGGGCCGAGTCACGGGCATTCGCACCTCGTTAGACGAGATTATTCCAGTGCGGGCGGTGGTGGTGGCTACGGGTACGTTTCTCAATGGGCTGATTCATATCGGTCTGAAGAACTTCCCAGCTGGACGCATGGGCGATAGCCCTTCTACCAAGCTGGCCCAATGGTATCGCCACCAGGGCTTCAACGTCGGTAGGATGAAAACCGGCACGGTGCCGCGCCTCGACAGCAAAACCATCGACTACTCCGGCTTAGAGCCACAATACAGCGACGACCCACCTGTGCTGTTCTCCTTTGCCAACCACCGCAGGCAGCAGACCCCAGCCTTACCGCAACTGCCCTGCCACATCACTTACACCAATGAGCGCACACACGCTATCATCCGCAGCTTCATTAACCAGTCGCCGCTCTATGCTGGCATCATTGAAGGGGTGGGTGCCCGGTATTGCCCTTCGATTGAAGACAAGGTGATGCGCTTCCCAGAAAAAGGACGACACCAGATCTTCCTCGAACCAGAAGGCGTGGAGACCTCTGAGGTCTATCCCAACGGCATACCGACCAGTTTGCCCATCGAGGCCCAGGTTGCTCTGGTGCGGTCCATATCAGGCCTTGAGCAGGCGCGAATCATTCGGCCCGGCTACGCCATCGAGTATGATTATGTTGACCCGCTGGAGCTGAAGCCCTCACTGGAAACCAAGCGTGTCAGTGGCCTCTTCCATGCTGGGCAGATCAACGGCACCTCAGGCTATGAGGAGGCCGCAGCCCAGGGGCTGATGGCGGGCATTAATGCGGTGCATCTCGTACGTAGTCAGGAGCCGCTGATCCTCGACCGCTCTCAGGCCTATATTGGCGTACTGATCGACGATCTGGTCACACTTGGCACCAAAGAGCCGTACCGTCTCTTTACTTCCAGGGCCGAATACCGCTTGCTCTTGCGTGAAGATAACGCTGATTTGCGCCTCCGCGACATAGGCTTTGCGATTGGCCTTGCTCCCTCAGAGGAAAAGCCAGAGTTTCTTGCCCGCAAACAGGCCATTGCGGATGGGCTGGCCCAGTTAGAGCAGCTTCGCCTCAAGCCATCCGCCGCAGTGAACGACTGCCTGAGCGCAGTACACAGCACCCCGCTCAATCAGACCATGACCTTGGCCGAGCTGTTGCGGCGGCCTGAAATCAGCATGGTTACTCTGCACCAGCTTGTGCACGCCAGCGGTACCGAACTGCCTTTTAGTGAAGATGATTGCAGTGTGCTCGAGGAAATCGAGCTACAAGTTAAATACTCCGGCTACATTAAGCGTCAGCAAGAGCAGGTTGACCGCTTCCGCAAGCTGGAGCGCACCCGCTTACCCGATGACCTCCAGTACAAGGGCTTGTCCGGCTTATCCAATGAGGTAGTGGAGAAGTTAAACCGGATCAGGCCACTGTCCCTAGGGCAAGCGTCGAGGATTTCCGGCATAACCCCAGCAGCGATCTCAGTATTGCAAGTCCATCTGAAAAAGATGGGTCGGCTTTGAACTAGCAGCGCACGCAAGCCTTTGGTCACAGCCTGCTGAGGCCATCCGCCGCACCCTAGTGTAACCATCCGTCTCATAGTAATGGAATGCATCGTCCCATAGTAATGGGGCAGAGTGTTCCATACTAATGGAACAGAGCGTTGCATACTAATGGGACTCTCCGCCGCACTAGGGTGCGGCAATGTATCGCAGCACATCCGGGCAACATATTGAACCAACCTGAATGCAGCACGCACCAATGACTGAACCTTCTTCTCACCGCCTGACCTGGCTGGTTCTTGCGCTTGGCCTTGCGCTGCGGCTGCTGATCAGCGGCCAGTTCCTGCTCACGCCAGACGAGGCCAATTACTGGCAGTGGAGCCGCTATCTCGACATCGGGTATTATGACCACCCGCCGATGATTGCCTGGACGATCTGGCTAGCAACTCAGCTCTTTGGCCAGACCGAGTTTGCTGTCCGCCTGCCAACCGTGCTGGGCATCAGCGTCGCCTCGGTCTATCTCTGCCTGCTCGCCTCCCGTTGGTTCTCCTGGCGCACTGCTTTACAAGTAGCCTTGGTCAGCCAGTCGCTCCTCCTCCTCAACGGTTCTGCCCTGATCGCCACACCAGACGGTCTGCTCTTGCCCTGTTGGGCTGCGGCCTGCTATTACGCTAGCCTTGCCCTGGAGCACGACCGGTTACGTGACTGGCTGCGCACTGGGCTGTGCTTCGGCCTTGGATTGTTATCCAAATACACGATGCTGCTCTTTCTGCCCTCGCTCTTCTGCTGCCTGATCTTCAGCAAGACACAGCGGGGCAAGCTGCTGACCTGGCAGCCTTGGCTGGGCCTGCTCGCTGGGCTATCGCTCTTCACCCCAGTCATCATCTGGAATGCCCAGCATAACTGGGTGACGTTCCGGCATACCCTGTTTCAAGGTGGGGCCAATACCACCAGCGCGTTCTTCACCCTGGCCTATCTGCCTGAGTTCTTCGGCAGCCAGGCAGGGTTGCTTTCACCCCTGATCTTCCTCTTGCTGCTGGCTCGTTGGCTGACTGCTTGGCAGCAAGTGCAGCACCCTGAAGAACGGATTAGATTCCTGCTCTGGCTATCTCTACCAGGCTTCCTTGTCTTCTGCCTGCTGGCCCTGCATGTACGGATCTATGGCAACTGGCCTGCGCCTGCTTATCTGACTGCCCTGATTCTAATTGCCGCCTTGGATAGCCTAGCCAACAGCGCAGGCTCGCGCCTCTGGTACTGCGCTGTTGGTCTTGCTATGCTGATCTCCGCTGGAGTCATGCTCCAGCTCTGGTCGCCGGTACTACCGGTGCCTGTGCAATGGGATCGAACCGCGCAGGAGACTAAGGGTTGGGACGAGCTTGCTCAGACGGTTGACCAGGCTCTCCGCACCATGCAGCGGCCTGAGCAGACCTTTGTCTTTGGCCTGCGCTACCAGGTTGCCAGCGAGCTGGCGTTCTATATGCAAGGCCAGCCACGCACCGTGTCGGTCAACCGCTGGTCGCGGCCTAATGTCTATGACTTCTGGTTTGATGACCAGATGCTGCTTGGTATGGACGCGGTTGGTGTGCATGAATACAAGGGGATGGATGCCATCCTACGGCAGGTCTTCAAGCGGGTAGCACCGGAACAAAAGATAGTCCTGTACCGTCACTCCCCCTGGTTTGGCAGAGAGGCGGTACGCACGTTATATCTGGTTCGCTGCTGGGGCTTCAAAGGTGGTCTGCGTTGGCTACCTAAGGAGGTGGGAGATATTAGGGCGGTGGAGGCTAGACCGTGATATCTGCTGCTGCTTCGCTGCGCTGGTCTCTGCCAACCAAGGGCCGCGTCCCGCCCGCGATCATAAATATGCCGTAGGTACTGCGCCAGTTGGGAAGACTGCGGACAACCTTGCCCTGGGTCTCGTGGTGATGGCTACTGATTGCCACCTTCTTAAGGATGGTACCATGAATCTTACGGACAAAGATGCGGAAGTCTTTCAGCGTAATGATGCGGATGTTAGGCGTGTTGTACCACTCATAGGGAAACTGCTCGTTGCGGGGAGCTGCGCCAGTGAGAAGCAGTTGCAGCCGCACTCGCCAGTGACTGAAGTTAGGGAAGCTGACGATCACTCGGCTACCTACTGAGAGCAGCACGGTCAACAGCTTTTCTGGGGCATAGACCTGTTGGAGGGTCTGACTAAGCACGATGTAATCAAAGTGGTTCTCTGGGTAGTCAGCCACCTCCTCGATTAAGTCACCGTGCAGTACTGACAAGCCACGGGCAATACAGAAGGCAGCATTATCCTCATCCAGCTCAATGCCTACGCCGCGCACCTGCTTCTGGTGTTGCAGGTAGAAGAGCAGATCCCCCCTGCCACAGCCTAAGTCGAGTACGCGGCTGCCTGGACTGATCCAAGAGGAGATCACCTGCAGATCAAAGCGCATCTCAGCGATCTCACTCATAGCTGTACCCTCTTGAGAAAGCCTGCAATCAACCCGGTCAGGCGGCTGTTGGGGATAAGAAAGCCGTCGTGACCACTGTCTGCCTTAATCTCACAGAAGCTCACGTCGATACTGTTCTTCTTTAGGAGACGTACCAGCTCTTTGGCTTGGTAGGTAGGATACAGCCAGTCAGAAGAGAAGGAAGTCACCAAGAAGCGAATACCTGCCATGTTGGTCAGCGTGTCGCTCTCTACGGTGGTGAAGTCAAAGTAGTCAGCCGCCTTGGTGATATAGAGCAGGGAGTTGGCATCAAAGCGGCGAACAAACTTCTCGCCCTGATGGTGCAGGTAGCTCTCCACTTGGAAGTTGGCGTTGAAGTCAAAGGCAAGATCGCAGCCATCTTGCAGCCGCCTACCGAACTTACGGCGCATAGCTTCGTCTGAGAGATAGGTAACGTGACCGATCATCCTTGCTACAGCCAAGCCCAGCTCCGGACCTTCCCCACCGTAGTAGCTACCCTGCTGCCACTTGGGATCAGCCATGATAGCCTGGCGAGCAATCTCATTAAAGGCAATGGACAAGGCTGAATGGCGCATGGTAGTGGCGAGCAGCACGGCTGAGGCTACCATCTCTGGGTAGCTGGCGCACCACTGGAGAGCCTGCATTCCGCCCATAGAGCCACCAATCACTGCCACTAACCTGCTAATGCCAAGGTGATCGAGCAGCATCTTCTGTGCCCGCACCATATCCTTAACTGTGACCACCGGGAAGTCCATGCCATAAGGCAAGCCAGTAGCTGGGTTAAGGGATGATGGTCCAGTGCTGCCCATGCAACCGCCAAGGACGTTTATGCAGAGGATGAAGTATTTGCGGGTGTCGATGCCCTTGCCTGGCCCGACCATGAACTCCCACCAGCCAGGTTCCCTGGCCTTACTGTCTCCGTCCTCATGACTGGCGACATGGGAGTCACCGGAAAAGGCGTGCAGCACGAGCACCACATTATCCTGCTGGGGACTCAGCGTGCCATAGGTCTCGTAAGCCAAAGTAATCGGGCCAAGCTCTGCACCACACTCCACTGGCATCAGGTTGGGTGGTTCAGCAAAGGTAAAATACTGCCTAGCACTGCTCATTGCTGCTGCCTTGGCCTTTCCTGTTTACTTCTGAATTCACGCATGATACATACAAGCAGACATGGTAGGTCTCTGTGCCTGCCTTGGGCATGATCGGGGCAAGCTGGCCCCTCTGGTATCTTTTAGGAGAGAACATGAAGATTAGAACGTTTCACCGTACCTGTGCCATCATCTTTTCACCCCTGTTCCTGTTTGCAGCCAGCAGTGGCGGCCTGCTCCTGTTCAGGAAGGCTGGACTCTACGAAAAGGAGATCAAGGACTTAGTTATCAGCCTGCACACCTGGGAGATACTTGCTCCTTATGTTGGCATGGTCTTAGCTGTTGGCCTCCTCACAGTGACCCTCACCGGCATCATCCTCTTCTTCAACAAGAGAGCATAAGGACAAGCGCAGCCTCAGTGTCCTGCCTCCAGGGCTGCAATCCTGTCTGCCAGCGGCGGGTGACTGCTGAAGATCGCCTTCATCGAGTTCCCAGAGATGCCGCTGGCTGCCATCTCTTTGGGCAATTCACCTGCCTGCATTCCCCCCAAGGCGCGTAAGGCTTCAACCATAGGTCGTCTGTCCCCCATCAGCTCGGCGGCACCTGCATCTGCCTTATACTCACGCTGACGCGAGAAGTACAGGACAACGATGCTGGCGAGCACGCCAAAGAGCAGCTCAAAGACTATGCTGATCAGCATATAGGTTAGGCCTGGGCCGCTGGACTCCTCCTCGTCGCTGCGCAGGAAGTTATCTACCGCATAGGCAGCAGCACGCGAAAGGAAGATCACAAAGGTATTAACCACGCCCTGCACTAAGGTCAGCGTGACCATATCCCCATTGGCAACGTGGGCCATCTCATGGGCCAGGACAGCTTCTACCTGCCGCCGGTTCATGCTCTGAAGGAGGCCGGTAGAGACCGCCACCAAGGAGTTTGACTTGCTCGGCCCAGTGGCAAAGGCATTGGCCGCACCTTCATAGATGGCTACCTCAGGCATGGGCAAACCTGCCTTGTTGGCCAGTCGGGCTACAGTCTCGATCAACCAGGCTTCTTCTTGATTACTAGGCTGCTCGATGACCTTGGCACCAGTGCTCCACTTAGCCATCATCTTGGACATCAGCAAGGAGATAAAGGAGCCACCAAAGCCGATCAACGCGGCAAAAGCCAGCAGCATCCCCATGTTAAGGCCGTTAGCAGTCAAATACCTGTCAATCCCCAAGATACGGGCACTGACGGACAGCACCAACATGACTGCGATATTGGTGAGTAAGAACAGGATAATTCGTTTCATTGCGCTTCTCCGTGTAGGTTAGAGCTGTTTGCATTGCCTTAACTATGCGATCTTCTGCCAGGTCTGTCAAGGGCAAAGGCAGAGGTAAACTTCCTCCTTGCCTGGCCTGTGAGCTGATGCTGCTCAGGAAAAAACATCGAGGGTGCTCGTACCAAAGGCACCAGGGTGCTCGTACCAAAGGCACCAGGGTGCTCGTACCAAAGGCACCAGAGTGCTCGTACCAAAGGCACTAGAGTGCTCGTACCAAAGGCACTAGAGTGCTCGTACCAAAGGCACTAGAGTGCTCGTACCAACGCATCGAGAATGCTTTTTATAAAAGCATTCTCGATGCTCTTCCTGGAAAAACAGGAAGACTGGTACTTCAGCTACAGCTGGAGCATCATAAAATGATTCCCTTACCCTGCGCCAGGTTATCCATCTTGTAGGGGCGAACCCCTGTGTTCGCCCTGAAATAAGGAGGGCAGGCACAGGGGCCTGCCCCTACGACGCAAAGGTTGAAGGAAAAGCAGGAAGGCGGGTACGTCAGCTAGATGTGACTTTTGCCCGCCCGCCTTTTGTCGCGTTCATCCCTCAGCAGCTTCTCCATCACCGCGTCATGGAAGTACGGCCTAAACGGGCGTATCTTGCCATTGTCCCGACTAGGATGTACCCGGTTGGTCAACAACACGACAACCACCTCCTTGACTCTATCTATCCAGAAAGAGGTGCCTGTATAACCCAAATGACCGATGCTCAGTATAGAGAAGTATCGACCACTACTTGAGGCACCTGCGGTCGGTGTATCAAAGCCAAGGCACCAGGTCTGTTGATGCAGCTGGCGTTGTAAGCCGTTGGGAAGAAAGGCCGCCCAACTACAGCCTGCACTCGGACTATGCCAGCCATCTAAGATGGCTCCACAGAGGCGGAGTACGCCCGTGATCGTGCCAAACAAGCCCGCATGACCAGCCACGCCACCCAGCAACCAGCAATGCTCATCATGGACTTCGCCGCGCAGCATTCTGCCGCGCCAGCTACAGTCCTCAGTGGCAGCACAGCGCGCGCGATCCTCTGGTCGAAGGTGATAGACCAGCTCGTTCGCTAATCCCAGCGGCCCAGCAATGTGGGTGCGGAAATTGGTGGCAAGATCGTTGCCGGTTAGCTCTTCCAGTAAATGGCCCAGGATGATATAGCCAAAGTCACTATACAAGCAACGGCTTTGCGGCGGATACGCCAACGGGTCAGCGAGAATCCGTTGCAAGAGCTGGCCTTTGTTGTCCTGACAGGGTACCGGTGCAAGTTCCTTAAACCACGGGTGATAGGCTGCCAAGCCAGAAGAATGGGACAAGAGACGACGCAGGCTGATCTGCTGTTTATCGGGTGGAAGCGTGCCTGGCCAGAGTTTGGCCAGGGTGTCGTCAGGATGGAGGTGGCCTTCGGCAAAGAAGTGATAGCAGAGCAGAGCTGTGGCCAGGGCCTTACTAAGAGAAGCAAGATCGAACAGGGTTGCTTCGGTTACAGCAGACTGATCGCGTTGATCTTGCCAGCCTGCCACGGCCAGCCAGGTCCGGCGGGCCGTACCCGTGCCGCACGCTATTGCTGCTGCTGCTCCGGGAAAGACCTGTTCGCTGATGCCCTGCTCGATCAGTTGCTTGAGGAGCTTTTCCATGCTGCGTTGTTGAAAACCTGTTGATAACTTGTTCACAACCTGTTGATAACTTGTTCCGGGCAATGCGCCCACCCTAGTGTTCAACAAGTTATCAACACCGTATTCAAGAACAGATAACCTACGAAACAAGGCAGTTGCGTCAGTTATCAACAAACTGACAGAACCAATAGTAACAAGGTCTATGTATATATAAAAAAATAATTGTAACCGGCAGTCTGACAGGCCGCTACCTTAATCCGAAGAAGGTGGGAAAGAGGTGGACAGGAGCAGAGGCAGTGTCTTGCGAGGAAAGGAGCATCGGCGATAGAGCCGCCCTTGCTATAGAAGCAGCAGGGTGGGAGGTATTAGAATACCTTGGCCCCTCCTATTCTAATTCCTTACCCAAAGGGATTAGAATCCCTCTGAGTAAGGAATGGGTATTCAGCTGGGACAGCGTTTCTACAAGTGGATGGCTGGTGGCCCTTGTACGATCAGCTCGGCAATGGTCTTTTTGATCTTAGGATAAAGCTGGCCGCTGCCACCCAGAAACTCTGCTTCCAGGGCAGCGAGTTGGCTAAAGAGATGGGTGCGGTCCATGAAAGGGGCCTCGTCCGGCTTCGAGTATTTCTCCTTCACGATCTTCTGACAGCGAAAGCAACCAGGAAAGCGAAGTACCTGCTTGTCCTGTGGGCGAGTTAGGGCCACAGGAATACCGTGCATTCGGCAGATGAGCAGCCGGTGCTCGTAGATGCAGCACCGACCTTCCTCATTGAGCGGGCACATAATCCGAGGGGTCTGGCCAGCAGCGAGCTGCTCCTCGCTCTGTTGAAGATAGTCTTCAGCGCGGGCGGTAATCCGAGCCAGGCTCGCTTCGTCGAGCTGGTTGAGTCCCTGCCAGAGCCAGGCCCATTCACTATAGGTATGATGAAAGAACCAGGAATCGCAACAGTTGTCAGGGCAGTCTTGGCAGGTGAGGGAGATTTGCCCAGCAATGCAGTTGTACTCCTCTTTGAGTTTCTGGTAGATTGCAGCCAGCTTCGCAGCCAGCTCAGGTGGTAAAGTCAGCAGCACGCGCATACTCCGTTCTCCTCTTCTGTGGAAGGTACTCTGGATAGGTCGGTAGAGCTATTCTGATGGCTCTGCCCTTGCAAGATGATTACTTCTCAGGAGGTAAACTGCCTTTCAGTGAGAAAGGTATTCTTTCTTCACCAGTTTCCCCAAGGCGGACCATGCCGGTCATCTCATAGGCCAGCGGCTTGACTTCCTTCTTGCCCCCTGCTTGTACATGATCCTGGAGCAGTTCGATCACAGGGCCTACGAGTTCAAACATGCCCGCATAGACCAGCACAGGTACAGTAGCGGTGCCAGAGGCAGGTACGGTGACGTGCTCATCACTGATACCCGTAGCAAAGGATTTGTCATTGACTTTCAGGGTGCAGGTCAAGCCCCGTACCTCCAGTGGCTCATCATCAGGATTAAAGACCCGCAGCTGTAGGCGGAAGATGGTTTCCAAGCCCTTAATGCCTTGCAGTTCCATGTTGGCTAGGGAGACTGTTGGCATGGCAGTCTTTTTCTTCCAGAACAGGGAACTGCAGCCGGTGAGCAACTGGAGTAGAGAGAGGGCAAGGAGCAGAATAACGGTGGAACGGCAGCGTGTTTTCATATAGGGCGGCGGTGAGGTTGTTCTCGAAAGGGCAAGCAGAGAAGAGCATCTGGCAAACCCTGAATGCGCTTCATAAAAGAGTAAATGTATTTTAAGTGCTTGTCAACTGCTTGTCCTGCTTGACGGATAGGCTTTTTCTGGGTAAATAGCAGGGAACGGGAGGGATGCCGGAGCGGCTGAACGGGACGGTCTCGAAAACCGTTGCGGGGGCAACCCCGCCCAGGGTTCGAATCCCTGTCCCTCCGCCAGTTCTTCCTTTCTCATACTCTGCTCCTTGGACAGGCAGAACATTGCCGCCCCTTGTTACCCAACTCACATTTGCGAGGTCTGTCATGGAAGAAACAAGTTGGATTGCTGAACTGTTTGCCAATCTCTTTGTGCGGGGGCTGCTGGTTGGTTTGCTGGTTGCTCTGGCTTTCTGGATCCGGTCAATGGTCAAGGTGCGGGTACTGCATAAGGACCTGCGCAAGCTGCGGGAACATCTCCAGACTAAATTTGAGATTGAATCCGCAGAGAATGAGCGGCGCAAGGAGGAAATGAACTTGCTTCGCCAAGAACGCGATAACCTCCGCAACATGATTCAGGTGTTGAACCAAAAGCCGAATAAGCAGGAACTCCGCCAAGCCCAGGTCTATCAAAAGGCCGCAGAGATAATGTTTGAGAAGTCGCCTGGCTTTGCCCCGGTTTGGCAGATCACGCTCCGTGAAGCTGAAGAAGAGATGCGCAATGCCGAGAAGGGCATCATCCCCTTCTTTAAGCGGATCACCTCCAGCACTCCGGTTGCCACGCACTCTTCCGAGCAGAAGACGCAGCCGCATGGCAAGCATCGTCTTGAGCTAGACGACCCGGCCAATCTCTAAGGAGCAAGCAACATCTTGTCTGAACAACTGGTGGCGATGCTGCCCGGTAGTGGATTGATTTTGGTGCGGCCTAAGTATCCAGAGAACATTGGCGCAGCAGCTCGCATTGCCTGTAACTTTGGTATTGAACACCTGACCGTGGTCGCTGACGAGCCGCCTGATCAGGAGCGAATGCTGAAGATGGCTACCCACAAGGCCGCCCATCTGATTGAGCAGCTTCAGCTTGTCCCGGACAGCCGGACAGCGGCTGCGCCCTATCATTTTCTGGTCGCGACTACAGCTCGCCAAGGCAAATACCGAACCGTAGAAGACAAGCCACCGCGTGAAGTGATGAGCCAGCTCGTGCCACTGCTTACCGCAGGCAATCGAGTGGCCTTGATGTTTGGCCCAGAAAGCAGTGGCCTGGCCAACGAAGACCTTGACCTCTGTCAGTTCACTTCGACTATCCCTACCGCCGATTTTTCCTCACTCAACTTGGCTCAGGCTGTGGCTATCTGCTGCTATGAGCTGTTTATGGCCGCAGGAAACCCTGGCCAAACGACGAGCAGCAGTGGTTACGCTAATTCCCATGAGTTAGAGGGCATGTACGAGCATATCGAGCAAGCTCTAACCAGGATCAGCTTTATCCGTGACACCAACCGCAGCTACTGGATGCGCAACATCCGCCAGTTTCTCAGCCGCACCCGGATTAAGAAGAAGGAAGCCAGCTTGATCAGGGGGGTATGCCGGAAATTTCTTTGGCACAGTGGCGGCCAAGGCTGGGTAGCACCTGAGAAGGCTACCGCAGACTCTAACTCCCCATGATCACCCTGGCTCGCTTCTTGACCCCCTTTCTTATGCCGCTGCCTTTGGGCCTGCTATTCCTCCTGCTCGGCCTAATCTTTGTCCTGCTCAAGCTGCGGAGACTGGCCATTATCGCCTTGCTGGCTAGCCTTGGCATCTTTTGCCTCTTTGGCTACGGCCTGCCTGCCCGCAGCAGGCTGTACGCGCTCGAACGACAGTATCCACCTTTGCATGTCGAGAAAATCTCTGAACAACAGCGGCAGCAGATCAAGTTTGTAGTGGTCTTGGGTAGCTCACACATCAGTGATCCAGGGGTACCAGAAACCGGCCAGCTGGGTACAGCCTCGCTCTACCGCCTCTTTGAGGGGATCCGCCTGCATCGCGAGCTGCCAGAGTCTTGGCTGGTGGTCAGCGGCGGGGTAAATCAGGAAGATTCCCTGGCCAATGCGGTAGTAGTGGGCCGAACAGCCCGTCAGCTCGGCGTTGACGGCGGCAGACTGGTGATTGAAGACCGGCCCCGCGATACCGTCGAAGAGGCGCGCTTCCTCAAACCCTTGCTCAAGGATGCGCCGTTTGTCCTGGTCACTTCAGCAGCGCACATGCGCCGGGCCATGCAGGTCTTTCAAGATGCAGGCCTGAAGCCACTCGCCGCACCCACTGATTTTATTTTAAAAGACCAGCAGCGGCTCTCTTCCAGTAACCTGTTGCCCTCGTGCTTTAATCTGCAATTATCCCAGCAAGTCATGTATGAATGGCTAGGCAGCCTGTGGAGCTGTGTGCGCGGCTAATCTTCGCTCTTGAGACTGCTTTCTTACTCGTTTATAAAGGAGTTATAGTCGGCCAAACTCCTTTGGTACTCGGCAAAATTCCTCTTCTGCCGAGTACAACTCCTTTCCAGGTCGGCAAGACTCCTTTGCGGCTTGATAGGAAAGGAGTTTGGCCAAGCCGAACTCCTTTGTTGCCGACTCCAACTTCTTTCTTACCGAGTAACACTCCTTTGCAAGTCGGCAGAACTCCTCTCTGGCCGACTATAACTCCTTGCTGACCGAGCCAAACTCCTTGGCCAACGAGCCGTACTCCTCTTAGGCCGAGGGCTTTTTAAAATACTGCGCCGCCAAATCCACTTCTTCCTTGGAGCCGATGATCAGCGGCACCCGCTGATGCAGGTCCAGCGGCTGAAGATCAAGGATATTGCGGCCCTCATCGTCAATCGCTCGGCCACCTGCCTGTTCAACCAACAAGGCCAGCGGTGCAGCCTCGTAAAGCAGGCGCAGCTTGCCTTTGCCACTCTTTCGGTCTCTGGGATAAACAAAGACCCCGCCTTTGATTAGGTTGCGGTGGAAGTCCGCCACCAGCGAGCCGATGTAGCGCAGGCTGTAGGAGCGTTCGCCGCGCTCATCCAGCTCTTTCAGCTGCTCGATATAGGCGCGGGTATTGTCGTGCCAGTAGCGGGAATAGGCTTCATTGATGCTGTAATACTTGGCCTTCGGCGGGATCTTGATGTCAGGATGCGAGAGGAAGAACTCGCCCACGCTGGGATCAAGGGTGAAGCCTTGCACACCCTCGCCGACCGTATAAACCAGCATGGTGCTGGAGCCGTAGATAATGTAGCCTGCTGCCACCTGCTCGCGGCCTGTCTGGAGGAGGTCAGCAACCTGTCCCTGCACGCCCTCGCTCTTGCGGCGGTGAATGGAAAAGATGGTACCAATGCTGACATTCACGTCAATGTTGGACGAACCATCCAGCGGATCAAAGGCCACCGTGTATTTGCCCGCGTAGCCGTCCAGCACGGGAATTGCGCCTTCATCCTCTTCCGAAGCCATGATGCAGACATAGCCGCACTGCTCCATCCGCCGCTTAATGGTCAGATTAGCAAAGTCGTCTAACTTCTGCACCTGCTCGCCTTGGACGTTAATCTGGCCTGACTGCCCCAGGATACCGGCCAGACCCGCCATGTTAACCTCTGCACTGATGATCTTGGCCGCCACAATCAGGTCGTTGAGCAGGCCGGTCAGCTCGCCCGTGGCTTCTGGGTGGCTGTGCTGGCTGTCCATGATCTGGCGACTGACGGTAATGCCCTTCCGTTTTGGCATTGCGCTCTCCTTGCGGTATGTTCAGAGTGATTTGAGATTCAAGGCTGCTTGGTGGCGATAGGCTGCCAGGCACGCACCAGATTGAGCAGGGTGCGCACGCCAATCCCGGACGGTCCTTTGGGCACGTAGCTTTTCTCGGTGAAGCTCCAGGCCGTGCCTGCGATGTCGAGATGCGCCCAAGGCGTGTCGCCGACAAACTCCTGCAAATAGGCTGCCGCAGTGATCGTGCCTGCCTCCTTACCACCGCTGTTCTTGATGTCTGCAACCGTTGATTTGATCTGCTTGGAGTATTCTGGCCCCAGTGGTAGCCTCCAAACCGGCTCGCCAGCGCGTTCAGCAGCAGCAGTAAGCTGGCTAGCCAGCTCCTCATGGGTGGCAAGCAGGCCGCTGCGATGATGGCCCAGGCCGATGATCACCGCACCAGTCAAGGTGGCGAGATCAACCACAGCCGTAGGCTTATAAGTGGCGATGCCATAGGCCAGGGCATCCGCGAGAATCAGTCGCCCTTCCGCGTCCGTGTTGACAATCTCCGAGGTAAGGCCGCCAAAGTGGGTGATGATGTCGCCAGGCTTCAGGGCAGTAGCGGACGGCAGGTTCTCAGCAGCAGGAATCAAGGCCACCACGTTGATGCCTTTCAGCTTCTCCTCAGCAATGGCCTGGAGAGCGCAGATGACAGCGGCCCCGCCGCACATGTCGTACTTCATCTCCTCCATGTGGAGCGGTGACTTCAGGCTAATGCCACCAGAATCAAAGGTCAGGCCCTTGCCAACCAGCATCAGGGTGGGAGCTTTCTTTTCTTCACTGCCTTGATAGCGGAGAACCACCAGTTTCGGCTGTTGGGCCGAGCCTTGACTCACTCCGAGCAGGCCACCCATGCCGAGCTTGCGCATCTCTGGCTTATTGATGACCGTGCATTCGAGGCCATGCTCTTTGGCCAGCTTCTCACCGAACTCGGCAAAGCGTTTAGGTGTCCAGACATTGCCCGGCTCGTTGGCCATATCCCTGGCCGCGCAGACCGCCTTGGCTGCCCGCTCGCCCCGGTGCAGTCCCTGCTTGACTGCATCCTGATCAAGGTCAGCAGCATGAAGAGCCATTGCCTCGATCTTGGTGACTGGCTCGTCGTCCTTCTTCTTACTTTTATGACGGTCAAAGCGGTAGCTGCCGAGCAGCAGGCCCTCGCTGATACACTCTGCCACGTCCGCATCAGAGAGGCCGGTGTTTTCCGGCAAAACCGCCAGCAGGCTCTTCACCTTCAGGCTTGCGGCCTGCTGCGCCGCTGTCCCCGCTGCCAAGCGAAGCTGTTCACGCAGGGCATCCGCCTGCTCGCTGATCTTACCCAGCCCAACTGCCAGTACCCGGCCAGCTGCCAAGTTATGTTTGATATCTTTGCTGGCAGCAGAGGGATAGAAGAGGAAGGTCTCGCCCTTCTTGCCAGAGAAGTCGCCACTCTTCCAGGCGTATTTGATGTTCCGCCGGAGTACCTTGCAGGGACAGAGCACTGCGTTGCCCCCAGTCTCTTTCAGGAAATACACCAGCAAATCACCGTCAAACTGCTCCAGCTCTGCCTTGTTTAGCTCTATCTTCATCGGTTGTGTCCTCCTTTGGATGGTTCTGGCTGCCTGCTTCTGGTCGGCAGCCATTATACCCTGCTCGCGCACTGGCTTAAACAGTTCATTGCGGATGAACCTGCTTTTAGCCGCTCAAGCCTGCTGCTGCTCCTCCCTGCCAAAGTGCTGATACGCAGCAGCTGTGGCCATTCTCCCTCTCGGAGTGCGCATCAGGAAGCCAGACTGGATCAGGAAGGGTTCATAGACATCTTCGAGGGTGTTCTTCTCCTCGCAGACCGCTGTGGCCAGGGTCTCCAGGCCAATCGGGCCACCCTGGAAGCGGTCAATCAGGGTAAGAAGGATGCGGCGATCCATTTCGTCTAGACCATGGCGGTCAACCGCCAGCATGTTCAAGGCCTTGTCCGCCACCTCTGCGTTGATTACCACGTTGCCTGCTACCTCAGCGCAGTCCCGCACCCGGCGCAGCAGACGGTTGGCAATACGCGGCGTTCCCCGCGAGCGACGACCTATCTCCAGCGCACCGTCTTCGCTGATGCCAATACCCAAGAGCCGTGCTGTGCGCGTGACTATCGTCACCAGCTCTTCAGGTGCGTAGAACTCCAAGCGCAGCAGCACACCAAAGCGGTCGCGCAGAGGCGGGGTGAGCAGGCCGGTGCGGGTGGTTGCGCCCACGAGCGTGAAGGGCGGCAGGTCAATCTTCACCGAGCGGGCACCTGGCCCCTGACCAATGACCAGATCGAGCTGGTAGTCCTCCATGGCTGGATAGAGAATCTCCTCAATAGTATGGTTGAGGCGGTGGATCTCGTCAATGAAGAGCACGTCGCCAGCTTGCAGGCTGGTAAGGATGGCGGCCAGATCACCTGCCCGCTCAATCACTGGGCCAGAGGTGGTCTTGATGCCTGCGCCCATCTCGTTGGCGATGATGTAGGCCAAGGTCGTCTTGCCCAGGCCAGGGAAGCCATGAAAGAGGACATGATCCAGGGCCTCGTTGCGCCGCCGGGCTGCCTCGATGAAGACCCGCAGGCTGCTCTTCACCTGCTCCTGGCCAATGTATTCAGCGAGCCGCTGCGGTCGCAAACTGACTTCTGGGGCTACCTCATCTGCCAGTTTGCGACCTTCAACGATCCGCTTGCCAGTCAGCTCTTCCTCGTGCTTCATGCGTTCCTATGGTGTTTGGTGAAAGAGGGGTGCGTTGTTTGCCTGCCTGCTCGTGCTGCGCACAACTACATCTCCCCAGGATACGGGCAGGATGGACATGGGCCAGGATTATCGGCCACAAATCGCATCACGCTGGCCTTGCCGCCGTTGGCTTCATTCATATAGGCGATGTATGGCGTGCCGCTGCTGTCTAGGGCAAAGCTGTTATACCAGGCCGTAACTGCGGAGAGGCTTTTGCCCACCTGCTCCCAGCTTGTACCATTGAAGCGTATCACGCTGGCCTTGCCACCGTTGCCCCAGTCCATATAGGCGAAATAGGGCGTACCATTGCTATCTAGGACAAGACTGCTCTCCTGGGCACCGCCTACTATGGAGAAGCCCTTCTTTCCCACATTCTTCCAGGCAGTACCGTTGAAGCGCATTACGCTGAACTTGCCACCATACATAGAGTAGACAACATAAGGTCTGTCGCTGCTATCTAGGGCAAGGGTGGTATACCAGGCGGGGAGTGCCTTCTTTCCTACATACTCCCAAGCAGTGCCGTTGAACCGCATCACGCTGGCCTTGCCGCGATTGGCCTTGGCAGTATAGGCAATGTATGGTGTGTCGCTGCTATCTAAGGCAAGGCTGATACCACAGTACCAGTACTCGCATATAGAGAAGGCCTTTTTTCCCACTTGCTCCCAGGTTGTGCCATTGAATCGCATTACGCTAGCCTTGCCTTTGCCGTCCCATCGATCACTATAAGCAACATAGGGCCTGCCACTGCGATCTAAGGCAAGGCTAAGATGCCAGGCCTCACCAGCTGAGAAGTCCGCCTCTCCGACCTGCTCCCAAGCAGTGCCGTTGAACCGCATCACATTAGCCCTACCGTTCGTATAAGCAATATAGGGCCTGCCGCTGCTGTCTATGGCAAGGCTGGTATACCAGGCCCAGGGTGCCGAGAAGCATGGTGCACCCACTTGCTCCCAGTTTGTCCCGTTGAACCGCATCACGCTGGCCTGGGCCATGCAGCCGTCTCCCCAGTCCGTATAGGCGACATAGGGTGTACCGCTACTATCCAAGGCAAGGCTGATATCCAAGGCCTCACCAGCTGAGAAGTCCGCCTCTCCCACCTGCTCCCAGTCAGCCTGCGCCGTGCCTACAGCCACCAGCAGCGCAATCAAGAAAAGTACATGCTTCATCAGTGCTCTCATTCTGTCCTCCATGCAAGAATGATACGATGTGCCTGGGTAGCAGGCGGAGACGTATTGCAACGTAACTTTGCCACCATCCTTCTGAGAAAACAAGCGGTTTTGTGGACAAGCCAACCGTGCCATCCTATTTCCTTGCATCAGTCGATCCGCCAAGAGATCATCGGCGGTCTTCTCTTTCGATCATCGGCGTAGATCCCTGGGATGTACGCCGATGATCCTTGGGATGTACGAGCGATAGTCCCAGAGATCATCGCTCGATAGTCTGAGGGACCTACGCTCGATGATCTTTAGGATGTACGGCGATCTTCTCCCCCGATCATCGCCGATGATCTCTGAGAACTACGAGCGACGCTGGATAGCCGGTGCTGGCGCGAGAAGTTAATGACAAAACTGCGCTGTTCTTCTATACTGTGCCCTCATATTCCCTGTACTGCTCCTGATGTTCGCCGCAGTGCGCTGCTCTTCAGCTGTTCGGGGCCATCTGGAGCAGCTGTGGCAAGCGCGAGCCGGGCCGTGTTCTGGTAGGCTGGTGAGTGACCTCTGAGGATTGTTGAACATGTTTGAAATTCTGCTCATTGGCATTAGCGGAGGCCGCTTAGAGCCAAAGCAGCGGCAGCGCATCAAGCACTGCGGCGCAGTGGTGGCTGCCCAGCGGCATCACCAGCTGCTGTCTGGGTTGGACATCCATCGGATTGCCATTAGTCCGGTGGAAGGCATGATTTTCGAGCTGGCCGTGGCCTTGCAGAGCGGCGATGTGGCCGTGCTGGCTTCTGGCGACCCGCTCTTCTTTGGTATTGCCCGCACCCTGATTGAGCGCTTTGGCGCCGAGCGAGTCCAGGTCTTCCCAGCCCTGTCCGCAGTCCAGCTGGCTTGCGCCCGCTTCAAACTGCCCTGGGATGATCTGCCCTTGATCAGCTTACATGGCCGTGCACCTGAGGTGCTGGCTGGCAAGATTCTTGCGCAGCCCAGGGTGATGATTTTCACTGACCAGCACCATAGCCCGAACCGGCTGGCTGCTGATCTGCTGGCCCTGCTGCAAGCGCATGGCGATACTGAGCGCATGGCGCGACTGCGCGTCCGGGTGGCTGAGAACCTGGGTTGGCCAGAGGAGCGGCTCTGGGCAGGCAGCTTGGCAGAAGCTACCCAGCATCAGTTTGCCCCGCTCAACATGATGCTGCTGGAGCAGGAGGCTGTAGAGGAAGAAGAACCAACCGAGCCAGCCTGTGTCTTTGGTCTCCAGGAAGAGGAGATTAAGCATTCGCGGGGCCTGATCACCAAGGACGAGGTGCGTGCGGTGATCCTACACCGTTTGCGCTTGCCACCGCACGGGGTCTTCTGGGATATCGGCGGCGGCTCTGGCTCGATCTCGGTGGAGGCTGCCCGGCTTTGCCCGGAGCTGGCTATCTATGTGATCGAGCAGAAGGAGGAGGGCCAGCACAACATTCGGGCGAACATCGTCCGCTACGGCCTCTATAATATCACCTTAGTCTGCGGCTCTGCCCCAGAGGTCTGTGCGCGCCTGCCTAATCCCGACCGGATCTTTATTGGCGGCAGCCGGGGCCTGCTGGCTGAGATCATTGCGCCGTGTGCCCATCGTCTCAGCCAGGGCGGCAGGCTGGTGGTCAGTGCTGTGCTCCAGAACACAGCCGAGCAGGCTCCCCGCTTGATGGCATCCAACGGCTTAGAGACCGATGCCCGCACCATCTCGGTCACGCGGGAGCAGAAAGAGTACGGCGACGACGGGCAGCCCTCTGGCCTGCGGTTGAATCCAATCACCATCATTACTGGGAAGAAGTGACAGCGACAGCCGCAAAGCTGAGACTGCTTAACCGCATCTCCCTGGCCGTGCTGCTCTTCTGGAGCGGTACCTTGAGCTGTCTGCTCTGGTGGGCAATTGCTAATGAGGAAGATCATGCCCTGCACTATGCGCGGCTAGAGGCTCGGGCCAACTTCAATAAGGACATGTCCCTGCGGAACTGGATCTCCAAGCGCGGTGGCATCTATGTCCCGGTGTCAAAGGACACGCCGCCTAACCCGTACCTGGCGCATATGTCAGAACGGGACATACAGACTGCTTCAGGGAAACAGCTCACCTTGATGAACGCTACCTACATGCTGCGGCAGACCATGAACGAGTTCTCGGCACTCTACGGGATTAGAGGCCGCATCACCAGTCTGACCCCTCTCAACCCGGACAATGCTCCTGATGGGTGGGAGACCGCCGTCCTCAAGCAGTTTGCAGGTGGAGTGCAGCAAGAGGTCTCTGAGGTGGCTGAGATCGGTGGCAAGCCGTATCTCCGCTACATGCAGGTCGTTTATGCGGAAGACAGCTGCCTGAGTTGCCACTTCCAGCAGCAGGTCTGGAAGAAAGGCAATGTACGGGGTGGTATCGGCATTTCCGTTCCCTTGGAGCCATACCTGAGCCTGGAACGGCACACCAGCAGGCTGCTAATGTGTTCCTATGGCCTGCTGTGGTTGCTCGGCGCGAGCGGTGTCTTGGTTGTCAACCGCTTTGCCCGCCGCCAGACGCTTCGGCAGGATAACACAGAGGCAGAACTGGAGCGGCTGAACGCGGTGCTCTCACGCCAGGCACGGCATGATGAGCTGACGCAAGTGTATAACCGCAGAGCCTTCAATCAGCGACTCTGCGAGGAATGGCAGCAGTGGCAGCGGAAGAGCACCGTCTTTTCCGTGCTGCTTGCGGATATTGATTTCTTCAAACGCTATAATGACACCTACGGACATCTGATGGGCGATAGCTGCCTGCGAGCTGTTGCCGAGGCACTCCAGAAGATAGCCACCCGGCCTGGTGACTTGATCGCCCGTTTCGGTGGCGAGGAGTTTGTTATGCTGCTACCCGGCACTGATCTCAGCCCGGCAATGGCTGTTGCAGAGCGGGCAAGGCAGGCTGTGGAGCAGCTTGCTATTCCCCACAGTTCATCCGATTGCGCCAAGGTCGTAACGCTGTCTATCGGTGCAGCTGCCTCTGTTCAAGCTGCGGCCAAATGCAGTTGCCATGATCTGATTGACCTTGCTGATAAGGCGTTGTATGAGGCAAAGAATAACGGGCGGAACCGAATTGAGAGTTTGCCATCACTGCGCCATGATTGACGCGATGTGCAGGAGCAATGAATGAGAATGACCGCAGCACAGATGGGCCGTCTCTATATAGTCGGCATCGGGCCAGGAGATCCTGAACTGATGACCTGCAAGGCCGTGCGAATCTTAGAGCAGGCCAGGGTCTGGGCTGTACCTAAGGCCAAGGAGGAAGGCATGAGCAGTGCCTTACAGATTGCGCGGGCTATGGTTGCTACTGATGGGAAGACTGTACTGGAACTCTGCTTCCCTATGAAGAAGATCCGCCTAGGCCAGCAGCCTGCTCCTGACGTGGCGCAGGGCTGGCAAGAGGCAGCGCAGGCCGTGCTTGCGCACCTGGAGCAAGGCCAGGATGTGGCCTTCCCAACCCTGGGTGATCCGGCTATTTACTCCACTGCCTTCTACCTGCTGCATACCCTGCGCGAACTCCAGCCCAGCCTGCCAGTGACCGTCGTGCCAGGCATTACGGCCATGTCTGCCTGTGCAGCCCAGGTGATCAGTCCATTGGGCCTGGGCGATGATGTGGTTACGGTGGTGCCTGCTGCCTTTGATGATGAGCGACTGCGCGATATCCTCCTTACCGCTGATGCTGTGGTCTTGATGAAGATGTTCCGGCAACTGCCCCGGCTCATCAGCCTGCTGGACGAGCTGGGCTTGACAGACAAGGCGGTGCTGGTGGAACGCTGCGGCCTGGATGATCAGCACATCTATACCGATATCCGGCTAGCACTCGGGCGTGAGCTGCATTACTTCTCTACTCTGATCGTGCGGAAGAAGCAGATCAGTCACTAAGCCATGAAGCATCCTCTTATCTTTCTTGGGGCTGGGCCAGGTGATCCAGAGTTGATCACCCTCAAGGGTCGCCGTCTCTTAGACGAGGCAGATCTCATCGTCTATGCTGGCAGCTTGGTTAATCCTGCCTTGCTGCAAGGCGTGCAAGCAGAGATCCATGATTCTGCCGCCATGACCTTAGACGAGGTACTTACTGTGCTGATCACTGCTTGGCAAGCTGGGAAGAAGGTGGTGCGTCTGCACACTGGTGATCCCTCGCTGTACGGGGCCATCCGCGAGCAGATCCAGCGGCTTGCCCAAGAGGGCATTCCCTGCGAGGTGGTGCCTGGGGTCAGCTCGGCCTTTGCTGCGGCTGCGGCCCTGCAAGTGGAACTAACAGTGCCTGAGCTGACGCAGACCGTCATCTTTACCCGCATCGGTGGCAGAACGCCAGTGCCTGAACAGGAGTCGCTGCGCAACTTGGCGGCTATCAGGGCCTCACTCTGTATCTTCCTATCTGTGTCAATGATTGAGCAGGTGGTTGCCGAGTTGCTCAGTGGTGGCTACCCAGAAGATACCGCTGCTGCGGTGGTGGAAAAGGCCTCCTGGCCAGAGCAGCGCATAGTCCGAGGCAAGCTGGCTGAGATTGCCCAGCAGGTCAGAGAGGCAGATATCCGTAAGACTGCCATGATTCTAGTTGGCGCAGCCCTAGCAGACACACCAGCTGCTGCCTCTAAGCTCTACGATGCGGGCTTCAGTCATGGATGCAGAGAGGCCTGTGTCCGCTGACATAATACCAAGGAGACAACAATGATCAGTGCTGCGAGAGAACATGCCCGCCATGTCTTGAAAAGACTCCAAGCCAGCTTGCGCTTGCTTTGGCTCGCGTATCCCAAGACGGTGGAATGCAATCTTTGTGGCTGGCAAGGACGAGTCTTTTTGAGCGATTCATGGCATAAATATATCATGTGTCCAGTATGCGGCTCGAACACTCGGCACCGGCTCTTCTTCGCTGTGCTCCAGCACAATCAGACCCTGTCTTTCGCTGCCCTGATTCGGAATAAGAGCATACTCCATTTTGCCCCGGAATGGAGCATACGCTCTCGGATTCAGCAGCTTACTGCCTCCTATAAAACAGCGGACTTCCTGCGCAAGAACTGTGAGTTCAAACTGGACATGTCCAATATGCCAGAGATACAGGACGGTAGCTTTGATACGGTTCTGGCCTTTGATGTGCTTGAGCATGTGCCCAACTATATTGCAGCCCTTGTTGAGATCAGGAGAATCCTCTCCCCGCAAGGAGTTGCCATCCTCACGGTGCCGCAGAAAGATCACTTGCCACACACCTACGAAGACCCCTCTATCGTTGCTCCTGAAGAGAGAACCAGGCATTTTGGCCAATGGGATCATCTGCGGATCTTTGGCGATGACTTTCCTCAGCTTGTTGAGGCACAAGGCTTTGTTGTCACCACGGTTGATGCCACGCTTTTTCCACTTGCTCTGCAAGCACGCCACGTGCTTTGCCCACCTCTACGTTCCACCCATCCTCTTGCGACAAACTTCAGAAAGGTCTTCTTTTGTCAGAAGCAGGCTTGACCTATCGTGAGTCAAGGTAAAGCCATTGCCATCCTTGCCCTGACCAAAGGTGGCAAGGAGCTAGCAACCCGGCTTGCCGCTCTGCTGCCTGAGAGCGAAGTGGTTAGCAATCAGGCTGGTATCAGCAAGACCCTGGCCCACGTTTGGCAGGACTACGAGCAGCTGCTCTGTATCATGGCGGCGGGGATAGTTGTCCGCGCTCTTGCGCCATTGCTCTGCGACAAAACCACTGATCCGGCAGTTGTTGTCTGTGATGAACAAGGGCAGTTTGCGGTCTCGTTGCTGTCTGGGCATCTGGGTGGTGGCAATGCTCTGGCTCGCCAAGTTGCGGCCCTACTGGGTGGGCAAGCAGTGATCACCACAGCCTCTGATGTGCTGGGCCACACGGCCTTGGATCTCTGGGCGCGTGATCTAGGCTTAGTGGTTGCTGACCGCGACCGTTTAACTCAGGTCATGGCCAAGCTGGTCAACAGTGGCTCAGTACGCTTGTACAGTGAATACCCACTCCCAGAACTACCCAAAGATATCCAGCGCACCACAGATCCAGAAGCTGCCGATCTCCTGATTAGCTGCCGGACAAATTGGCCTGCGCAGAAGGTGCTGCTGCATCCGCAATCTCTGGTTGTTGGTATCGGCTGCAATCGGAATACTTCAAGGCAAGAGATTGCTGAAGCTCTGCGGCAAACATGTTTGGAGAATGGTCTTGCGTACCAAGCAGTGGCCCGGTTGGCGACTATTGATTTGAAAAAGGATGAACCAGGCTTACTGGCTCTGACTCAAGACCAGGGTTGTGCCCTTGAATTGTTGTTTCATACCGCAGAAGAACTGAATAGCGTGGAGGGCATCTCTACCTCAGCCGCAGTCTTGCGCGCAACCGGGGCAAAGGCCGTAGCCGAACCCGCAGCCATCCTCAGTTCTGGCAATGGCCCCTTGCTGGTACGGAAGACGAAATATCCCAACGTGACTGTTGCCATTGCGGAAATCAACTGCTTTTCCTGTTCAGGCGAGTCTTAGATTCGCCCTTCCATAACTAGGCGATTATCCCCTCGCCTCTACGCCTTATATCCATTGATGAAGACGCATACATCCCGAACCGGCACCCTGGTTGTGGTCGGCATTGGCCCTGGTGCAGCTGACCTGATTACTCCGCGTGCCCGCCTTGCGATTGTCCAAGCTGAGGTCATCGCAGGCTATCGCACCTACCTGGACTTAATCACCGATCTTCTTCGCCCAGAACAAGAGATCCTTGCCTCCTCGATGATGCAGGAAGTTGACCGCTGTCGCGGGGCCTTGGCTCTGGCTGAGAACGGCAGAAACGTGGCCCTGATCTGCGGCGGGGATCCCGGCATTTACGCGATGGCTGGGCTGGTGTATGAGTTAGTTAAAGAGAGCAACAGCACCTGTCACATCGACATCATCCCAGGTATTGCCGCCCTAAATGCCTGCGCAGCTGTGCTCGGCGCACCCCTGATGCACGACTTTGCCGCCATCAGTCTTTCTGACCTGATGACACCCTGGCCGCTGATTGAAAAGCGGCTCCAAGCCGCAGCCGCAGCGGATTTTGTCACCGTCCTTTATAACCCCAAGTCAGGCAGGCGCATCCAGCAAATCGTCCGGGCACAAGAGATCATGCTCGAACACCGAGCACCCGCAACGCCGGTCGGCATCGTCTCTGGCGCAGGCCGTGCCCATGAAAGCGTTCGTCTTACTAACCTGGAGCAGATGTTGCAGGAAGAGATTGGGATGCAGACCACGGTCATTATTGGCAACAGCAGCACCTTTGTCTGGCAAGATAAGATGGTCACACCCAGGGGCTATGCTAATAAATATGATTTAGGGGCAGAGAAGGTCTCTGGCTAGAGCCTGCGGCTCGGCAAGAGGCAGTTGGCGCAGTATTCAGAGTCGGTAGGCAAGGAGTTTGCTTGAGCCGCAAAGGAGTGCGGCTCGGCAACAAAGGAGTTCTGCTTGGCCAGACTCCTTGCTTACTCGGCAGAACTCCTCTGCAAGTTAGCCCAACTCCTTTGCGGCCAAGCCGAAAAGAAGTGCTTGCGAGCCGAATACCTCTGTGAAAAGGCGTACTTTGAAAGGCTATTTGGCTGGGCTGCTTGGCTTCGTGGTGTTGTTCGTAGTGGTTTTGGTGTTGTTTGTCGTCGTGGTTGTGGTGGTTGTGGTCTTTTCCGTGCTGGCAGGCAAAGCGGTGTTGTGGGAGTTAACGGTGATCTCATTGGCTGTCATCCGCTCTCCAGCAGAATCAATTCCTTTGGCCATGACCGCGCCTGTGGCGAAGACTATGGACAACGGCGCACTGCCAATTTCTTGGATCACCTTGGCCGTAGCACTCAACGACTCACTGGTTTGGCCCAAAGGCCGCGAGGCATCATTCATCTTGATGCCATAAGCATCATCGCGGGACATCGCCGAGACGATAGTCCTAAGCAGCGGAATCATATTCATCGAGACCTGTACTGGTTGCCCATTGCTGTCCCTGGTTGTCACAGTCAGGGTTGGCACATCCTCACCAGGGATGCCTGCTAGCTCTTTCTCCCGCAAAGCCAAGATCTTTTGCTTGGTTTCCTCTTCCTTCATGCGCACATTCTCCCAAGCAGCCATGCGGCCATCATCCAGGAGGCCACAACCAGAGACAAGGAGAGAGCAGCACAGGGCAGCAGCGCAGTACGAGGTCTTCAGTTCCTTCATTGTTTCTTCCTTTTTTGCGTGAGTTCATGGTTCGCTGGGAAGAGCTTGCCCAAGGGGTGCCTGTCCCAGCGAGGGTGTTTTTAAAGGTAGGGCGCGGCCCCCGCGCCAATACATGAATGCCATTTCAGTTACATATTGAATATATCACTCAACTTTCGGTTATAGTTGTAGCTGTTGCCTAAAGTATTTGTTAGATAATTTTCAAGACTCTCTCCCTGACGCAACCAAACAAGTACTTCGGTCTCACCGTAAGAAATGCCATTACCTACTTTTACAATCCTTTCATCTGGAATGTTAAATACAAAGATATTGCTGGAATTCTCGACAATTTCTTTTATTGTGCCGCTTTCCGCTGCGGCTTGATAATCCTTGCATAAGGACAAGAAAGGACTAAGGCAATTGTTATTACCAAGATTGTTTTGAGCATGGAGTTCGGCTGCGAACAGAATGATTAATTCTTTTTTAGGAATATCTGATTCTATAGATGACATATCCTCTTCAGCTTTTTTTAAACATAATTCACAAAAAATCGAAAAATCGACACCATTTAATACGGGATTTTTTGGCTTAAAAGTCTCTTTTCTACCGGATGTTCCATATCTATATAGTGTCATCATCTGAATAACATCCCGTTTACCTTGAACGACGGGTTTCCCGCAATGTTCGGATGTTTTCATTTGTAGTGCTTCTCTCCCCATCCCATCCGCCTCCTTCTCCAACCCCTTATCATCATTCACCGCCACCCCACCAGCCATTTGCATTGTTGGCTGCACACGTCCTTGCTTTTGCTGCACCACATGCCACGCCTCATGCGGCAGGTGCTTCTCTTGCCCTGGCGCAACATGTATTGCCGTGCCCTGGGTGTAGGCATAGGCATTCAGCTGCGCGGGCTTGCCGGAATTGTAATGCACCCGCACATCATCCATCGCCATACCGGATAGATTCTCCACCCCTGCCTTTAAGTTATCCGGCAGACCAGTGTTGTTCTCCATCGGCTCCTTAGCCTTAAACTGCAACTCGTCTTCATCAAGTGGGCCTTTCTTCTGTACCGGCTCAACCTCGCTCTCCTTCTTGCCAAACAACTGCACCAGCTTGTTCGCACGCGGGCTGTTGTTGGCCATATCCTGCATTGCCGCTAGCCGCTTTGACCGTGGACTGTTGTTCGCCATTTCAATCAACTTCCGCTGCGCAACCGCTTTAGGCCGGTTGTCAATAAGCTCAAACGTGGATTCACTGTTGCTGCGCTTCTGCACTGATTCATTGGCAGCAGCCCGGCTCTTCTGCTGCTCTTGCTGCTGCACTGAATTACGTCTTTCCGGCTCGTTGGATTTGTCAGCATACTGGGTCATTTTTCTCTCCTCCTGATAAAGATTGGGATAGGGTTGGGCACTGCATTGAGTCTGAATTGGCCTGAATTTTATCACGGATAATCCTTCCTCACGACTGCAAAGCGGATGATAACTACCAGAGCAACAAGAAGCAAGATCAGAAAATCTGTGGCCTTGTTTATATAGATCGGATCGCAGGCAAAGCTAATATAAATCAAGATGCCTGTAATTACCGCCAACAACCAGAAGAGCCATTTGTAGGCGCGGCAAATATCTTCCAGAGCCGGATAAAAGAAGGCAAGAACAATATACACGGCAAAGAAGATCAGTAGGATGTCCCAGGCTATCCTAATCCACCATCTAATTGGACAGGCCCACTGGCAAAGCCAAGGGGCGTAGTGGTTCATCAGCTGCCCCACCGTATCTGCCTGATCTTCATGCTTGACCTGAAACTGCTGTTTGACCAAGCGGTACATATCACCTCCACCACAGACTGGTGCTTTCATTTCCTCCTTTTTCGCCGCCTTATCCCCTCCTTTCTCTATAAACGGTAGCGGAAAGAGGCCAATGCCTGCAAAGTTATTCTTGGCATATTGCAAAGTCTGATACAGTTCGCCTACTTCCAGCTTTTCCCCGCAGCTGTCTGTCAATAAGGGAATAATCTTCTGGTTGAGCACAGCTTGCTGGTCAGGAAACTTCTGCTCAACTACTAAGCGAATTTGCTTTTCTGTTTCTGCCGGTTTTTTTTCCAGGGCAACCACGATATCATCAAAGAAGTTTCCTGGCTCTTTTGCTACCTGAACAAAGAAATCCTGGAAATCAGGGTCATCCACTGCTCTTAAGATAAACTCGTCAGGAATCAGCAGACTCAGTCGTTTGTCAGGAAGAGGTTGCTGCTGCGCCAATTTGCTGCTCAAGGCACCAACTGGCAGGTCAAGCAACCTTTCTCGCAACAACTTGACAAACGAGAGGAAGCACGGGTAATTGTCAGGCAGGTCTGTCAGGTAGAGCATGATTCCATCACCCATCGTGGCCATAGGTACATCACCAAAACTGGCATAGGGTTTGATGGTATTGAGCAGATCGTTATCTAATTTCGTGCTCAGTTGCGCAAGAATGATCTCAGTGAGTTCTTCTGCCTTTTTCCCAGCTGGACAATTGTCATGTTCGGTCAGGCAGCCCCAGTCTTCCTTGTAGATCACCAGATCTACCTTCACCTTATGCTGTCTGGCTTGATTGACAAAGGCACTATAGTCTTTCTGCCAATGCCACAGGTTCTTTATCTGATTGTCTTTATCAATGCGCAGATAGAAATAGCCTAATCTGGATACAGCACTGAAGTCAACCTGGCTAGGCTTGCCTGCTGCTGACCAATAAGGATATAGGCCATAAACAGTGTTCTCTGGCACCGCAACACAACCGCAGTTGCCTGTTTTGAGGTTAATCGGGGCCAAAGTGTAGTCTTTCGGTTCAGAAAGCCTGAGCTTATCTGCCATCAGGACTTTGATTGGCTGAGGGAGATTTGCTATATCAAGAACAATGGGTGGTCTGGCAGGACGGAAGGGTGGCACAACCAGTACCGGAAATTTGATCGGCACATTCTGCTTATCGTCATCTATAGGCAGTGGTGGATATCTGTTTTTTATTAAGGCTTGCACATAGGCCAGCTGCGTTGGGTATTCATTGCCATATAAACGCGCAACTGCCTTTTCTACCTCCTGCTTCACCCCGCGTTTGCGCATCTGCTCGGCATTGGGTTCGTTCGGCTGATAGGTTACTGTCTTTTCGATATCTGCTTCAGCAAGTATGCGTTGATTCTGCCGGAAGTAATTTTGGAGCAGGACAGCATTGGCTTTGAGCATGGCTGTCAGTTCTGCAAAGCTGTAGCCGTTACGGTTCTCCCATCTGACCGCACGCACCACATCTGGGGGCTGATTCATCAGCATCTGGCTGAGGGCATTGGCTTTGAGCAGATAGAGATGACTGTGCTTCTTGGCGAGTTCCACAGTTTTTTTGACCCACTCCTGCGTCGGGTCTTGGGCAAACTGGGCAAGGATTTTCTGCACCTCACCTGCGAGTTTATAGCGGGTTATATAATATTTGCCCTCTAGCACGGCCAGTTTATCCACTAAAGGGGCAGGCACACCTTTGCCCTTGAGAATCAAGAGGGAATTGCTGGACAGGAAGTACACCATGTTGAGGAAGTTTGCCGTGGCCATAATGTCAGACTTGTAGGCCAGTATCTTCTCTCGGATCTGCTCCTGCAAGCCGCTTTCCAGCATGGTAAGATTGAGATACCGAGTGCCATTGAGATCCTGGATCCCTTCAATAATAAAGGGAGGCAGTTCAGCCTTTTTCATCTCCTCTAACAGTGTATCTTGGACAATGTATTGAATGAGCACCCCGCTGCGGTGGAGTTCCAGCTGAGCCAGCAAGGCTTCTACCTTGCCCCAAGCTAGATCATCTTCGCGGTACTTATTGTCCTTCATTTCTGCCAGCTGCTCATACTGCTTGTCAGGAATGAAGGGATACATCTTTTTGATTGCGGCCAGCGAGGCATCGGTGAGCTGGTAAGTGGCTTTGGTGTCTGTCTCCGCAAAGATGATCTTCAGGGTGCGCACATCAAAAAAGTCATCTGCCAAGGAAGAAAGTGGCTCCTCCGGCTTGGTTGGCACCCCAGCAGTTGGATAATCCAACGCAATACCACTACCAGAGATAGTGACAGATGGCGGGCTGCTGTTCTGCTCCTCTGCTTGACAGGGTAAAGCAGTAAGCAAAAGACAGCTGAACACGAGGAGGAGGCAAAGCCGCAGGTCCTGATTTAAGGTATGCAGTAGATTCATGGAGTTTCTCTCAGTGATAACTTCTCAAACAGCCTACATGGTTTTTCCTTCTTTCATCAACTCACGAGCTATGCCTTTCCGTAGATCGCTGGCCGCAATCTCGCCGCTTTTCTTTTGCATAGCTTTGATTGCCCCATAACGCACTACATTGAGAATTGCGCCACCTGCAAGCTGGTATTTCTCTGCCAGCTCATCCAGGTGAACATCCGCCGCCAGCTGACATTTATCTCCTAGTGCATTTTGCCATAAACGTAGCCGCAAATCTGCTTCAGGTATAGGAAAGTAGATTACCGACTGGAAACGCCGGGCAAAGGCCTCATCAATATTCGCCTTGATATTCGTAGCAAGAATCACGGTGCCAGGAAAGTCCTCCACCCGCTGGAGCAGATAGGATATCTCCTGATTAGCATAGCGGTCATTGGAGCTACTGGTCTGGGTGCGCTTGCCGAATAAGGCATCTGCCTCATCAAAGAAGAGGATCCAGTTCCGGTTCTCCGCCTGATCAAAGACATGCGCGAGATTCTTTTCCGTCTCCCCAATGTACTTAGACACCACCATAGACAGGTCAATCTTATATACATCTGCACCCACTGATTTACCAATCAAGCTGGCAGTAAGCGTCTTGCCAGTACCTGGTGGCCCATGAAAGAGACTGCGAAACCCTGGTTTCAACGACTTGCCCAAGCCCCAGTCATCCATGAGAAACGCTGAATGCTCTATCCACGTCCTGATGTTCTCCACCTCTTCCATTACTTCTTGGGCCAGCACCAGATCAGACCAATCGAGCTTGGTGCTGACCAGCTTGGCTGGGAAATTGAGGCTGTATTCTGGCTTATGGATGCCACCGGTGGTGAATTTGCGTAAATACTCTTCCGAGATTACCAGCGCACCACTGAAGAATGGCTCATGACCTGCTTCCTGCGTCACCCTTAGGATGTTGTGTTTAAAGAAGCAGTGCTCCCGATCAAAGAGCCGCAGCAGCTCAAAGCGGCAGGCTAAATCGTTGCCCGCAAGCAGGAAGGCAGCAGTTTCCGCTGTAGGCAGAAAACCGCTGTGGGATTTGCCGTTGAGTCCGCCGAATTGGGTATAACCCCGGTTAAACTCTTTATTGTTGGCGAAAAAGACATCGAGTACATGCGGACTGATATGCGGCAGCAGGGCAAGTATCAATACCAGCCGCTCGGCCAAACCAAAACCGTGCTCCCTGATGGTGCAGGCATAGGGGGAACAGTCCGTGCTCAGGTCAGGTGGGGGAATATCGCTTATGCACAGGCTTTGCGGCCCTTCCTGCGTAAAGTGCAGATCGAGTGCGGCTGTCAGGACACCATGAAACCAGGCGATTTCCTGCGCCAAAGCAGCAGCGTTGGAGTGCAGGAATGATGAATCAGAGGCGAAAAGGGCAGCGGACATGTTTATTGTGGTTTGAAGGTCAAGAACAGGCAGCAGCTCAGTAAACCAGACTTTTTTCCTGCGTACAATGCGCTATTCATTGTTTACCATGCGGCAAAGTAAGCTTCCTCTGAGGTAAGTCACGCTTGACATGAGGCAAAGCAAGCTTTCCCCAAGGCATGTCACGCTTGACGTGTGGCAAGTAAAGCGTGATTTGAGGCGTTTCATGTTTGACCTGCGGCAAAGTAAGCTTCCTCTGAGGCATGTCACGCTTGACATGGGGCAGGTCACGCTTTCCCTGAGACAAATCACGCTTGCCTTGAGGCAAGTAAAGCGTGACTTGAGGCGTTTCACGCTCTCCCTGAGGCAAAGCACGCTTGACATGAGGCAAGTCATGCGTGACGTGAGGCAAGTCAAGCGTGACTTAAGGCATTTCATGTTTGTCCTGCGGCAAAGTACGCTTCCTCTGAGGCAAGTCAAGCGTGACCTGTGACAAAGCACGCTTCACCTGAGGCATGTCATGCGTGACATGGGGCGCGTCACGTGTTCCAAACAGCCAAGCAAGCAGCCCGTATGTAGCGGCAAGCCGCGCCTTGCTCGCCTACAGGGTAGGGCACGGCCCCCGCGCCAATACATGCGTGCCATGAAACAAAATGGTGCGCGAACGCATCCTACAGGGCTTTAATCTATTTTATAATGCCGATCTCTAACTTTTATTCTATGATTTCGATAAGCTGCCCATAACTCTGGTTCTTGATCCCATGGAGCTGCCACTTCTTTGCCTTTCATATAGAATTTGATTTTGTTCAAATCTAATCTACTTGCTCTTTTTTGACCATTTTTTTCTGCCCATTCAGCTCTAACGACTTCTCTGAATATTTTTCTCAGTTCGGCTCCAGTTATACTATCAAATTTTTTTGTTACAACTGCTGCAAGGTCAACTTTGTCGAGTTCAAAATGTATAAATCCATCAGTATCTTTTGTAATGTATTCAATAGCTTTTTTGCAAGCTTCTTTGAAATTCACATTACTTTCTTTTGAACTCAAATCAGGATTTCTCTTTATGAGTCCTTTAGCGTAGTTAGCAGTTTCCTTATCCGCCGCCTTTAACAAATCAATCTTTCCAAAACCAACACCAAGTGCTTTGTTCATACTATCTACTGTTGGGTGATCAAATTTATTAGATAGTCCTTCTCCTCTTCCTTCTCCTCTTCTGGGATCAGTATGCTCTTTCCTTGCTTTTTCCATCCCATATAATTTGTCTCCCTTTTTAAACGAGCTACTCAGTTCTCTATCGAAGGTAGGTTGATTTTTTAAGAATGGTAATACGTCACTTTGTTTCGCTACTCGGACTGGTATTTCCCATGTTGATATCGCAGGATTTAAAATTGCATTTTTCATATATACAGGATATATGTTGTTATCCGCTTCCGCTCGAAGTTCATTCGCTACCTTACCATTTTCTTCAATTGGTTCTGTTGAGCCTTTGCCGATATATACTTTACGTTGAATCGAATATTGTTGATTAGTGGATCTATTATTAAATTCAGCTTGCATTTGAGTGACTTGGTTTGCCTCTGGATTGTTGTTCGCTATGCTCTGAATAACTCTAAGTTGAGTATTTATAGGGGACAGACCACTTTTTTTGTTGCTTGAGCTGTCGCGAATGTCATCCTGCAATTCTCTGAGTTGAACTGCCTCTGGTTGTGGAGCTACAGGTTGAAAAGCCTTTCGCCCCATCACATCCGCCTCCTTCTCCAACCCTTTATCATCATTCACCGCCACCCCTTCCGCCATCTGCATCGTCGGCTGCACCCGCCCCTGCTTTTGCTGCACCACATGCCACGCCTCATGCGGCAGGTGCTTCTCCTGTCCCGGCGCAACATATATCGCCTGCCCCTGCGTGTAGGCATAGGCATTCAGCTGCGCAGGCTGGCTGGAATTGTAATGCACCCGCACATCATCCATCGCCATCCCGGATAGGTTCTCCACACCCGCCTTCAAATCATCCGGCAAACCAGTCTTGTTCTCCTGCTTCTGCACCGGCTCTTCCGCCTTGAACTGCAATTCTTCCTCATCCCCAAACCCCTTTCCCTTGCACTGCACGGTCTCATCTTTCTTGAATTGCAGCTCGTCTTCATCCAAAGGCCCCTTCTTCTGCGTCACTCCTGGCAGCACTGGTGTTTTCCTCTGCGGGCTGTTGTTGATTATCGCCAATAGCTTCCGCATCTGTACATCGTGAGGATTCACACTTCTATCCGCTATCGCCTGCAACTGCGCAATGCTCTTCGTATGCGAGCTGTTATCCACAAACCGAACAGCCTCACGCTCTTCCCGCTTGCAAGAAAAATTGTTCGCAACTGCCCGGCTTTCATTATCCTGTGTTCTGTTCGCACTTGCCTTCATGATCTCCTCCTTTTCAGTTTGTTGAAATTGTGCAACAAGTTCTATTCTCTCTGCCAGAACATCTTACCGCCACTTCACATGCACAAGCCGCTGCATCCACGGCAGCTTGATAAGGGAAAAACTCCACGGCAGCCGATCCAGCAGCATGTCGTAAGCCTTTTGCTCCACTTCAAGATACCACGCATCGTCCTTCAAACGCAAGTGGCCAGAACGCTGCAAGAAAGCCTCCCGCAAACCAGCCACCGAGGTGCTGCCCAATGCGCCCCAATGCTGAATGACAGCGGCCAGCAAACCGTCAATCGCCTGCTTTTCTTCTTCACTTGCCTCAATCTCCCGAACAATGGGCAAGCCAGTCTGCACGCCGCACAGTATCTTGTTCAGCACGAGTTGATATTCAGGCCGGTCTGTGCGCTCCTCAGCCATGTATTGCAGCAGATGCACAGCCCGTTCTGCTGCTTCTCGGTCACAGAAGATGGATTTCTCCAGCAAGCCGAGCATGGCGAACAGACGCGGCAGATACAGGGCTGCGATCACCAAGCCAGCATTCTCCACATGCACCTCCTCATCAAAATCTTCCTCCTGTACATCCTCAAGTTTTCTGCTGGCTGCGGCTGTCTGCACTGCCGAGCTGTTTGCATTACTTTTAAGCCGGATGATGGCCGTGTTCAGCAGCGTGGCTACTGCCTGCCGCGCCTGTTTCTTGCTACCTTGCTTCTCCTTGACGATCTGCCTCTGTAACTGCTCAAGGAAACCGAGCCGATCCTGCTTCTGGAGTTGTTCGTGCAGAAACTCAGCAAAGGCCAGGGCAAAGTTTTGCTCTCGTAAACGACGACCTGGGGCAAAGAGCCAGCGACTAATGAACAGCTGCTTCAGCCGCTGCACTGTCTCGCTGGTCACGCCAAAGGGGGCAGCACAGCAAGCAAGGGTGATTAAATCTGCCTGTACTTGACAACGAGAGCATTCAGCTGGGCGCAGCAAAGCAAAGAGTCGGGTGAGGGTGCTGGTGTTCACAGCCTGCCCAATCCGAGCTGCCAAGTCTTCACTGGCTCCTACTACCGCCTCAAAGAGATAACGCAATCTGGCCGAGCTGGTCATTAGCATTTTTTCAAGCAGATGCGCTAGAGCAGCAAGTTCAGTTGCGCTTAATGAAGCTGGGCGCAGTAGCAAGGCTGCCAGCTCCTCTTCTGCGGCAGAAAGGCGGAACTGAGTCAAGCTGATCGGTAAGCTCATCTCTGGCACTACTGAGGGCACAGAATGTCGTTTATCCGCAGGCGAACCTTTCTGGCTTTGGGCAACGATCTCCTCCAGATCAATAGGCTGGTCTTCATTCAGGCAAGCAGCAATCAGCTCGCAATAGCATTTCAGATCACCTGCCTGTTGCGCATGGCATTCCACTGCCTCGATCAACTCCTTGCTCAAGGCCATCTTGCGCAGCAGATCTAGTAGTTGTGCAAGCGATGAAACTGCGGGTAACTTCTTTGGCGCAGCCTGTTCTGTTGGCTGCTGTTGGCAGAGAGCCAGCAGCTCCTCAAAATCAATAGGCCGATCTTCGTCTAAGCAGGCCTTAATTAGCTGGCAGTATCGCTCTTGGTTGCCAACTTTCCTCGCATAATGCTGCACGGCCTGGATGAACTCTGCACCAACCTGCCGTTCTTTCAGCAGGACGAGTAGCTCTGCAAGCGACAAGATGCTGCTGGATGGCTTGAGCGCAGCTGGGTTATCTTTTCCTAGCGTAGAAGGGAGCTGCTCTTGGCACTGCGTCAGCAACTCCTCAAAATCAATAGGCCGGTCTTCGTCTAAGCAGGCTATAATCAGCTGGCAATACCGCTCTTGGTTGCCAACTTGCCTCGCATAATGCTGCACGGCCTGGATGAACTCTGCACCCACCTGCCGTTCTTTCAGCAGGGCGAGTAGTTCTGCAAGTGACAAGATGCTGGAGGGCTTAGGTACAGCTGGATTATCTTTTCCTGCGGGAGATGGTAGCTGCTCTTGGCATTGCGCCAGCAGCTCCTCGAAATCAAGAGGCCGGTCTTCATCTAAGCAGGCCATAATCAGCTGGCAATACCGCTTATGGTCGCTGATCTGTCCGGCATAGGACTGCACAGCCTGGATCAACTCCTCACTCACCCTTCGTTCTTTGAGCAAAGCCAGTAGTTGCATAAGCGTCAGCGATGCTGCTGGCTGCTGAGGCCGCAGCACAGGCTTGTCCGCCTGCATCTCTGTCAGCATGAGCAGCATCTCCTGCTGCACCCTGCTTCTGCTGCTGACAGCGGCCAGCATGGTCTGCAAAGAATGCGCCATCTCCGCAGCAGCCACGTTGTCATGCGCTGCCATGCTGCTGATCAGCGAGGCCAGATACGCCTTCTTGTTGAAGCGGCTGCCGCGCTCCGTGAGCAAATAGGCCAAGGTAAATTCACGCAGATGTTCCTGTCCCTTGCCCTGTTCCGCACCAGAATGCGGTGCTCCAGCTTCTGGCAGTGAAGAGCTGAAAACCAGCTCCTCGATAAACTCCTGCTCAGTTGGCTCAAGCAGGCGGATGAGGTCAGCGAACATCCTGTCTGGAAAGTGCTGGGCAATGCGGTGCCGCACTGCGCTGCTGCTTTGGCCATACCGGAACAGACTTTGGCGGATCAGCTCAGGATAGTCTTTGAAAAAAACTGGCCACTGCCGCCGCAGTTCATCAGGTAGGTGTTGATGAAAAGCCTGGCGCAGCAATTCCTCAAGCTGGGCTGATCTACTTTTCTCCTCCTCTTGCCGAGATCTTTGCTGTTCTTGATGAGATACACCACTCTCCCTGTTAATCTCCTGGAGCAAGAGAAGCATGTCCTGCTGCACCTTGCCCTTATTCTTGAGAGTGGCGAGAATGTCTAGTAAGGAATGGATGAGGGTCGCCGCCGCAAGGTTAGCATGGGCAGCCATTCTGCTGATCAACGAGGCGAGATATTCTTTTTTATTGAAGCGGCTGCCGCGCTCAGTAAGCAGATAGGCCAGGGTGAATTCCCGCAGCCGTTTTCTGCCCTGATCTTCTTGCTCGTTAGACTGAAGGACTACCTCTTTTGGCAAAGCAGGGCGAAAGACGATTTCCTCTATGAACTCGTTCTCTGTCGGCTCAAGCAGGCGGATGAGGTCTGCGAACATGCTGTCCGGGAAGCTCCAAGCGATGCGGCGGCGCACTGCTGCCTGCCGACCATGCCGAAACAGCTCCCGACGGAGCACGTTCGCCTGCTGCCGGAACAGTTCCTGCCACTGCTGCCGCAGCGGTTCAAGTCGATTTTCATAAAAGGCCCGCAGCAGCAGCTCGCGGTATTGCTCCTCGTCAGTGAGTGCGGCGTTGCTGCTCTGCTTGGCAAGAAGCCGGGCTAAGTCTGGGTGGTTGGCAACAGCCAATTGGCTGATCCTGCTGACCAGATCAGCGGAAAACTGCTGCTTCAGCCGCTGTACAACCAGCGCAGGTTGGCGGAGACGAGCGAGCAGAGCAAGGAGCTGGCCGCTGTCCTCTGCCAGCGCGGCCCGCAGATGATTTTCTAACTCATCATCGCTTTCTGCGCCCACATTCGCGGGCAAGCAGCCGTGTTCTAAAAAGCAGCGCAGCACAGCCAGGCGATTCTGCGCTGGGGTGAGCAGCCGTTCTGGGCCATCTGTGCCTTTAGGCAAGGCAGCAATCTTCTCGCGCAGCACCTTGCTTAGCTCGCGCTCTAATCGCTGCTCCATTTCCGCCCGCCAGCCGTTGTGCGGCAGAATGCCCAAGTCCAATTCCAAGGCATCAATGCGGATCGAGGTTTGCGCAGGGCAAAGCCGGGTGAAAACTTGGTCAACGATGTGGAGTAGGCGATCTTTGATGAAGTCAGTCAGGCCGTTGTCTTGCTCGGCTTCTGCCTGTTCTTGGCTGGGAAAACGGATCTCGAAGATCTGGGTATCGATCAGATGGCGTTCGTTCATCAGCGGGGTTTAGAAGCAGGGTACGCCTGAGTGCAGACATGAAATACGTGCCGTCATTCACTGAGAGATGCTGTCCTGCCGGTCTATCTATCTGCCGTCTTTTATCTGTTCAATTTCATCTTCTGACAAACCTGTCAAGGCGGCAATGAGCTGGATATCCAGCCCCTGCTTCAGCCCGTTGCGGACAATTTCTTTTTTTCCTTCGGCCTTCCCTTCTTCTTTCCCAGCTGCTTTCCCCTCTTCATACGAGGTGGACAGCGCGCTTTTCAAATCCCAATACGCCTTGAGGCTCTCACGATAATCCTGCTGCTCTGCTTCGTCGAATGTGGCAAGCTCGGCGATTTCGATCAGCCGTTTGAAGATGCCCGCTTCCAGCTCTTTAGGATGATCTTTGAGGCGGTGGAGGTTCTTAAAGGCAAAGAGCCAGCGGTCATAATCCGAGGTCAGCTCGCTCAGGTCTTTTTTGAATTTCGGGATTTCCAGATAGATGAAGGTCAGCTTGTCGTAGAAGACTTGTTTGGTCTCCTCTTCCATCAGTTTGACCCGATGATGGAGTTTTTCTTGATTGGCATCATCGAAGCAGAAATCCAAGATGCCAATGGTATAGACGCTCTTCAGCTCGTATTTCCAATCTCTGCCCTTGGCCGCCTGTTCCTGCACAGCAAAGGTGGAGTAATAGACGCTGCGGTCTTTGAAGAATTTCTGATTCACCCGCTGGATTTCAACAATGAACTTCTCGCCCTGCTCGTTGGTGCAGTAGAGGTCAAAGACCGCGCTCCGTTCACGGGCGGTTCTGCCGAGGTGCTCGCTGTTCAGGTAGGTCAGGTCGCGGACGCGGTCTCTTTTGCCGAGCAGCTCGTTGAGAAAGGCGATGAGCAGGTCTTTATTCGGTTCTTCGCCAAAGACTTTTTTGAAGCCGTAGTCGGTGAACAGGTTGATATAGCGATCCATAGTCCTTCACATTGAATGAGATTTGACTCAGTTTCATTTCAGCAGGGCGCGGCCTCTGCGCAAATTTAAAAATGGGGCGAGAGTGCAATCAACAGGCAGCAGCTGAGTAAACCAGACTTTTTTCCTGCTGACAATACGCTGTTCATCGTTCAACATGCGACAAAGCACGCTTCACCTGAGGCAAGTCATGCTTGACATGGGGCGCGTCACGCTTTCCCCAAGGCAGGTCACGCTTGACATGAGGCAAGTAAAGCGTGATCTGAGACAAAGTACGCTTCCTCTGAGGCAAGTAAAGCGTGACATGAGACAAAGCACGCTTCACCTGAGGCAAGTCATGCGTGACATGGGGCAGGTCACGCTTTCCCTGAGGCAAAGCACGCTTGACGCGAGGCAAGTAAAGCGTGACTTGTGGCGTTTCACGCTTGACCTGCGGCAAAGCACGCTTCATCTGAGGCATGTCACGCTTTCCCTGAGGCAAGTAAAGCGTGACATGGGGCGCGTCACGTGTTCCGAACAGCCAAGCAAGCAGCCCGTAGGGCGCGGCCCCCGCGCCAATTCATGCGGGCCATGAAACATAAAGGGTGTGCGTGGCACCCTACAGGGCTAATCACAATTGATTAATTCAGTTCCATCTGCAATCTCTTTCGCTGCGTTGGATGCTCTTTGCCAATACACTTTTTCGGTTTCTTTATTAAATGGGTTCGTCCATGTTGACGGCATATCTTCTCTCACGTAACGTTCTGTGAAGTTAATTTTAAAGGATCTCAGTACGTTAGCGCATATAGGACAAAAATCTTTGTTAACTGAAACATGCTTAATATTAAGCTTTTCATGTACTGCCCTCCGTATTAGTGCGGCTTCAGCATGAACATGACTTCCATCTCCATACACTGAACGAGTATTCAATAATGGTAACCCATCATGTTGTGTTGAGAAGTGATTCATTGGCGCGCTAGAAGCCGTTCCTACGGGAACCATTGCACCACCGCGCAGATATCCAAAAGCAAATGTGGATTGGGACGCCGTTTTGGACCCAACCGCAACACATGTCGCATGTTCGACGGCTCTTCGACCGTGGCAATGCCTAAGCCGGTCCATCTGTTTGATTCTTTCCTCCTGTTTTTTTTTACCAGACTTTCCTTGGTTTGCTAGCTGTTCTGCGTTGTTAGCGATAACCTGTGAATACTCCCCTTCGTCAGAAGACCATTCCATTTCCTGTGAAGCTGCTTCTTCATCAGAAGAGCATTCACTATCATCTGCTTCTTCATCAGAAGAGCATTCACTATCATCTGCTTCTTCATCAGAAGAGCATTCACTATCATCTGCTTCTTCATCAGAAGAGCATTCACTATCATCCGTTGCAGCATCTTCTTGTATGTAATCACCACCATGAATAGCCGCCTCTAGGCCTTCAAAATATAGCCAGCCATTACTTTTTCTGTTTAATTTTCTTCTTACACCCTTTACCATATAATAGTTGCCAGCTACAGCTTCGTCGAATATCACTTTCTGGATAATTCGCTGAGATACATTAGAGATAGTCAATTGTCTCCTCGTCAAGCCTTGTAGATCACCTGCTTCACCCAAAACCTTTTTTTGCGCCACAATATCAGGCTGGTTGTCTTCAAACTGCAAAGCCTTCCCGCCTATAACACCCGCCTCCCTCTCCAGCCCCTTATCATCATTCACCGCCACCCCGCCCGCCATCTGCATCGTCGGCTGCACCCGCCCCTGCTTCTGCTGCACCACATGCCACGCTTCATGCGGCAGGTGCTTCTCTTGTCCCGGCCCCACATGTATCTCCGTTCCCTGCGTGTAGGCATAAGCATTCAGCTGCGCAGGCTTGCCGGAATTGTAATGCACCCGCACATCATCCATCGCCATCCCGGAAAGATTCTCCACTCCCGCCTTCAAATCATCCGGCAAACCAGTCCGGTTCTCCTGCTTCTGCACCGGCTCTTCCGCCTTAAATTGCAACTCGTCCTCATCAAGCGGCCCCTTGCATTGCACGGTCTCATCTTTCTTAAATTGCAGCTCCTCCTCGTCTAACGGTCCTTTCTTCTGCACCGCCTCCTTGCTCTTGAATTGCAACTCGTCCTCATCCAGCGGCCCGGCTAATTGCGCCGTGTCCTTGGCCTTGAACTGTAATTCCTCCTCATCCAGCGGGCCTTTCTTCTGCACAGTCTCTTTGCTCTTAAACTGCAACTCGTCCTCATCCAACGGCCCCTTCTTCTGCGTTACTCCCGGCAGCACTATTTTTTTCCTCTGCGGGCTGTTGTCGATCATCTCCCGGAATTTCCGCAACTGCACCTGGTGAGGATTCATGCTCTTGTCCATCATCGCCTGAAACTGCGCGATTCTCTTCGTATGCGGGCTGTTATCCACAAACTGAACAGACTGACGCTCTTCCCGCTTGCAAGAAACATTGTTCGCAACTGCCCGGCTTTCATTGTCCTGTGTTCTATTCGCACTTGCTCTCATGATCTCCTCCTTGTTGGTTAAATGTAAACAACTTGTTCACCACAACTCCTCTTCCTGCGGCTGATGCGCCAGTAGGAAATCTGTCAGTTTGGCGGCAGCCTGCTCCAGTGCGCTGTCACCGCTTTGGAGGGTCTGCTTCTTCTTCAGCCAAGCTGCATAGAGCCATTCAAACTCGCACATCTGGGCAAAGGTCAGCCAGCAAAAGGTTGGCATCACCTGCGCTGGACAACACAGCCGCACCGTTTCCTCCAACAGCTGCCGGAAATGCTCCTGGCCGCAGCGAGCTGTCCAGTTCGGCAATACCACGCTGATCCGGTGGGAATAGAAATCGCTGGTGCTGCTCTCAGCTCTGCGGGTGGCTTCCGCAATGTCCGCAGGTCGGAGCAGAATATGTTCGACAAGGTGCATCCCCTCGCTTTCCTGGTTCAGACGGATCAGGAAGCGGCGCAGGGCATTGACCGCTACTACTGCCTTTTCCCGGTCAGCAAACGATCCCATAAACTTTTTCGGCTTTTCCTTGTCCGGCTGAAACAGCACCGAAACACTGCCTGAGGACAAGATGCACAGCCTGTACTGCTTGAGATGCGCACCTTCCATTAGCAGCGATGGGCAGACCAGGTTGCTGGCCAGCAGGTGAAAGCCTTTAAGTTGCTCCCGTAGGCTGGAGAGTGTCTCATCATCGGGGCTGTCGAGCAGCGGCACTGACTCCAGCCCAGCAGGCTCATCCTCCTGGCAGCGGGAACAGGCTTCCTTGCACAGCCGCTGGCAGTCATGCTCATCCGCCATTGTTACCATCTTCAACTTCTGGCCAAAGAGAAACTGAGTGAGCGGACGGCAGGTCGCATGTTCCCAGCCAAGCAGTAAAGAGACCTTGTGCTGCAAGCCGGAAGTGTTAGTTGTATTCCACGCTGGCTCGGAATAATTGAAAGCTCCGCTCCGGTCACGGCTTACTTGGACAATGTGGCGCAGGAGCCTGGCCTTGCAGTCAATGAGATGATCCTCAAACTCATCCGGCTGCTGATAGAAATTGAAGCTGCGCAGGGAGGTACCAGTAAAGCGTTCGCCATACAAAGCGAGCAGATAATCAAGCAGACGGTTCTTGCGGTCACGGTAGTTGTCAAACCGGCTATTCAGATCAGCAAGATACGCTGCTGCATCCGGCTTCAGCACCTTGTCAATGCCAGACACCATGCTGCTGTCTAAGTTCTGCCGGTAATAGGAACAGCGCAGGTCTTTATGCGCTGAGAAGAGGCGGGGGATGTTTTCCAGCTGGGCTAGACAGTCAGCCATGATTTGCTCAAAGGGCAGGAGATAGGCTTTGAGCTGGGCAGCTTCCGCCTTTGCTTTGTCAGGATAATGCTCCGGCACGCCGTATCGATTGATCCCGTAGATGGCCGGGAAGAGATTCTGGACGGAGAAATAGCCGCCTGGATTGCGATACATACCGCGAGGTGCCTCGTGCAGGACAACATTCTGTTTCTGCTGCCGCTGAATCCGGTATTTGAACGTCAGCTCGTCATGGCGAGCCTTGAACCGTTTGTAGGAAAAGGCTGCTGTGCGTCCGTTTCTGGTGAGCAGCACCCGGACAGTCTCCTTGGTATCTGGTATCCTCAGTTGATAACACGGCAGTCTGCCGCTGTGCATCACCTTGGCCAATTCCGCTTTGTCCTCGTGCAAAGCAAGCCGCTCAATCTCCTCCACTCCGTCAATTTCCTTGAGCAGAGAAAAAAGTTGCACCCGTGAAGGCAGACCGCGCTTTCTTGAGTCTCGGAGGCCGCGTACCCTTCCTCTGCTGGCCAGCGGCCCGTTAAAGATGTCCTCCGGTCTGTCGTCTTTCTCGGTCAGATACGGTTCCAGCTTAAGCCAGTCTGCTGTTGCCAAACCGCAGCGGTAATAAATTTCAGCCAGTATCTCTTCAGGAAGAACAGCACTGCTGATTCTGACTCTAGCCTCTAAGTGACAGGGCACGGGCTGAAGGATCACAATCTCACCGATGTCTTCACAGAGATTGCGGTGTCGGGCAAAGATCTTGGCAATTTTCTCAATCAGTTGTTGCTGATCAAGATCGCAATCTCCGTCGGTCAGAACAGGGGCGGCAAGAATCCGGTACAGGCCGCAATAAAGATTTTCCGCTCTCGCCAAAGGTTCAAGCCAGATATTACTGATATCTGGCAGCTCGTCAAACAGCACCCGGCGGTAGTCGTCAAGCGTAACGGCCCGCGAGGGAAATATTTCCTCTGGTGGATGCAGGGCGAGTGACTCGTAGTGAAGCTCACCCTGGCTGTCAGTTAGCAGGTCAGGGACAGTATAATCGGCCCGGTAGATAAGGTCGGTGAGGGCATAGCAAAGATGCTCCAGGATAGTGACTCCAGGATCATGGAGGTTGTAGTCTGTCCAGATTTTACCTGACAGTTGCTGTACATATTCAAGACCAAGCCGCCGCAGCCCGGAAAATTCGTATTCATCGCCCTCACCTTTCTTTTTCCTAGGGATGGTGACGCTTTCTTCTCGCAGCACCTTTTCTTGATCTGGTTTCATGACCGCGTAAGTTCATCGCCTTGAGCTTGCTGTTTCTCCCGCAGAATGGATTCACTCATGTCCTCGTCAAACCAGAGTTTGGTGAGTGAATATTGAATGCCAATTTCCGCACCGTAATCCCTGCCGCTTCTGATTTGCAGTTGATAATGGTGGGTGTCTTTTCCTGTCTGCCAACGCAGCTTGATTTTGTCGCGGATAGATCGGTAATAGGCGTGGGTGCATTTAATGCGGCGTTTCAAATTCAGAAAGTTGAAAAAAAAGCCACACGGATGATGGGTGTTTAGGGCGATGGCATGAAGGAGAGCATATTTGCCAGTTTTTATTTTACCCACTCCGGCTATCACTTCAAAGGCCTGGCAGCCGTACAGATCACCGGTGATGGAATGCCATTTGCCATCTGCTGGAGCCAAACCTACTCTATAGGTGCCACGCCGTCCAGCAGCAGAGAGCACTCCGCTGACATCCAGCTCTGTTTCGGGTTGCTCCTTGCCAATACCCACACGCCCCTGCACCAAGCACAACGTATTCTCTGCCAAGCCAGATTCGGCATTCTTCTGAAAAACAAGACTGTCGCGGTGCTTTTCCAGGCTGATGTTCCAAAGCGGCTGCTGCGGATTATCGCTGCTGAAAAAGCTGAAGAGGCGTTCATTACCATCAGACGTACTAATATGAAAGCCGTTTTCTGGCGTGTGTTCAAAACAGTCATCAAACAAGTTGAGGCTGGAGTCAATCAGATCGCCGAACTGACTCTCTGTGGGCAGCTTGCCTTTCCCAAAAAAATTTTTCAGGGTCTTTCTGTTTTGTTTTGCCATGAATCTGTCTCAAAATAAAGTAGAGTCACCTGGAGCCGGTTATTATAAGTAGAAGCAGCATAAAATGAGCCTGTCCTCTTTGTTGTTAAGGTTCACCCTACCTAACCTCGCTCAAAAGCGACTATTTAGGATCATTTTATGATGTTTCTGCTATAAAAAAGTTAGTTGGTTCCTTTTCTGTTTTTTTTTGTCTGGCTGCGGTCGAGATACGCTCCGCTGTAGATTTTCTTGCCGAAGAGCACACCGTAATTGGCCTGATGCACACTGGAATTACCATAATTCCAGTGTGCATCAGGCTGTTTCAAATTGGAATCGCCTTAATTCCTGTTGGAATTGGTTCAATGTTAACAGGAATTGCCCCAATTCCAATTAACTTTAGGCCGTTTCCGATTGGAATCGCCTTAATTCCTGTTGGAACTGGTTCAATGTTAACAGGAATTGCCCCAATTCCAATTAACTTTAGGCCGTTTCCGATTGGAATCGCCTTAATTCCTGTTGGAACTGGTTCAATGTCAACAGGAATTACCCCAATTCCAATTGACTTTAGGTCGATCCCGATTGGAAACAGGTTAATTTCAATTGACTTTGGAGCGATGCAATCGGTAAACAGCCAAGGTACGAACGTCTGACGGCTCTCTGTGGCTGCATGAGTAGTGTTTCCTCTCTGCTTTAACACATCGAGAATAGTCACTCGTTGATAATAAAAGTTGCCCCAATCTCCAGCTCGTCAACCCCTGTGGGTTCCGCCGCGATATCATCAGCTCTATCTATCGTCTGGAGGAAATGCTTTGACATCGGCATTGCGATGCTCCAAGGATAGCGAGGCAGAATGAGATTGCCGCTGCCTTTATACTCGGTCTGATCACGCCCGCTGTCCGCCAGATAGAATTCATTCTGATGATTGGCCGTGATGTGGAGAACCGACAGATCGGTTACATATTCAACCTCATCCAAGCCAGACAGATAGGCAAGAAGATCGTCAAGCCGGAGACTCCAGCCAAAGGAAACCTTCCAGCCGCTCTCATTCCAAGGTGAGATATAATCAATAATCTCCTGGTTAATTCTGTCCAGGAGAATTCCGCTGCCTACGGAGTGACTTTTGCGGGTGACTGCGCAGCGTACTTGGATATATTCATACTCAGGATTGCGGACTTCAAGCTGGATGAACTGCGAGGAACGCTGCGCAAGGAATGCGTGAATTTCAGCCAGCAAGGAGGCATTTGCCCGTAACTGCAAATCAGTGGCTGCAATTTTCTTCTTTTCCTTGATATCCGGCACCACCACAATCAACACGCGACCTGGTGTATAAGCCGGTTTCGGTCGGGTTTGCATGTGCGGGAAGCACTTCACCAAATGAATCGACGAAAAATGCTCCAGAACAAGCCTCTCGTAATCCCAAGGAGTCACGGCCCGATCTTTGTGACGCAATCTTTCGCTGGTTCTCGTGATCACAGCCGCTCGGCTTTCGAGGGGGCGGCCATGAAAGGATTCTTCTGGCTGTAAGACTTCAGTGAGACCAGGAACAGCGGAAAACAGCCCTTTGACCGCATTGGCTCCAATCTTCACTGTGTCCCCGGCCTCGCTACATGTGGCCCTCAAAGCATGGGCATAAACTCCCCGCAAGGAAGAAAATCTCTGCGGATCATTGTTGGTAGAAGCCCGCAGCCAGTACCCCTTCTGGCCCATTTCCTTGTTGTCTGCGCTGATATCATCAGGGATATTCAGGGTCACGATCCCAGAAACGAGAAGATTGTTTGTGGTGTCGGCCTGAATTTCCAATGCCTTGAACTGATGCCAGCCGTCAGCAGCGGCGTAATACCAGTCGATCCGGTTTGGTGTTCCTATCGTAGAATGTTCACTGTCCTCGTGGAGCTGAAAATAGAGTGTCTGGATTCCACTAAGGTTCTGGCCGCGTAAGCCAATAAACAAATTCCCCGCATGATCATGGACAGGCAGCAGAGCGTGCTGTTTCTTGATCAAACAGGGATAGATGGTTTCAATGCCGAACGGATGAATATGGAAAATTGTTTCTTCCTGACCTTTGTCAGGATGCTTGCTTAGGTCAATCTCACAGTGGGAGGTGTAATCTACAGTCAGTTGACTGAGTAAGGGGGTGTACGGAGGATTGGGCAGAGGATTGGGTCTTTTTCTGCGTCGGGCGTTTGCCGTTAGCACCTTGGTTAGCAGACTGGGATACTGGGCATGACCAAACACGGTCGGCGGGCCGACAAATTCCCATTTAAGAAAACCATTGCCGATCTTTGGACCGAGGGCAAACTGCTCCTGATCCACTCTGGCATCCAGCGGCTGGAATCCCTTCAGATTCTTCAATTCAATCTGATGTCTTGCAAGCAAACGGCCATCCGCATCAAGCCAGGAGAACAAAGGAAAAATGCGCCGATGCGCCTTGTTTTCGGGGTACCAGTCGCCATTCCGCAGATAAGATAAATCAACATTGAACGCTTTGTTGCTGAATTGCCCGTCATAGTCTCGATAGTACTGTCCAAAGCCGTCCTGATCATCAGGCAGGCCACTCCAGACCAGATTGAAAGTCAGGCTGGTTAGCTGCTTACGTGCCGCCTCATAGCTACCGAAAATAAGATAGGAATGCTGACCGACCAGCGGGCCAAAAGGCTGAAACGGCACCGTTGCATCAAGCTGTCCGTGCTGATTCCAGAGCAGTAGGTCAGATATTCCCTGCGCTTTTGTCTTCAGAATGACTTTTCGTAGGGAAAAGTGTTGCAGAAGTGAATAGGCAAAAAAATTGGCTTGATGATTCAGGCGCAGGCGGATTAAAGGCAAATCAGTATCATAGCCAAATCCGTGCAGTTCTGGTCGGCAGCCAACTGTCGAGCCTCGGTCCGCATTCAAAGTAAAGGCAATCCGCAAGCCGAAATCGCCGGGTTCCACAGAAGGAAACACCTCATACCGCTCAACTGGCAGCCAACCCTGCTCTCCTGTCAGATCAATCCAAAAGACATTTCTAAAAAATCTGAAAAACAGGGCATTGCCTTTGGTGCTTTCTTTGCAGAGAGTAAAAATGACCCGGCGGGATGAGCGGCCAATATTGCAGTAGCGGGCCGCTTTCAGAATACGTCGGCAGACAGAGACAGGTATTTTCTGTTTAGGCTGGAGCAAATGCCTACTCAATAGTTGACCGAAAGCGGAAAAAAAATCTTCTTCGCTGCCTGATGCTTCTATTTTTTTCAGCAGTTCCTCAGTTTCAGCCTTCTCACAGCAACAAAGGGTTAGCTCAATCTGTCTGCGCCCTTTGCTGAACAGTAGCTCGGGGGATGCTACTGCCAGCCCGAGTTGGGCATCTTTGCTACTGTAACTGGCCGTTATCTTGCCGTCTTCTCCGAAAAGAGGCAGCAAAGGCAACTCCGCTCCGTTCAACGGCTCTGCGGCTGAAGACAGATCATTCACCCGACAACGGGTAAAGCAGCCTAGCTCCCTGGCTGGAGAGGCTAGCACGTTGCGCTCAAAGGAGAGTGTCAGCAACGAGGCCACCCGTGCGTCCGTCACCTGAAGATCATTATCAGCTCCGTACAGCCGCTCCTGGCCTGCACTACCTGCGGAAAACAGACTTCCCTTGGGAATGAAGGTCGTATTGCCTGCTGCTGCCCGGCAAACGATATGTACCGAGTCAGGCTGCGGAGGGCGGGCCTGAGCTTTCAAAATCTCCCAATAGTAGAAATCAAGATGCCGCTGAGTGAACAGATTAATCCGTTCAGCGGTCTTTTGGTAAAGCTTCAGAAAAGCGAGAAAAAGCCCTAGGCCTGGTTCATGTCGTCCGCTTTGCAGGGATTCGTTCCACAAAGGGAGCAACAGCGGCTTGAGGTAAGCAACCGCCTGCTGAAATGAGGCGTGCGCGTCAGCAAGTACAATTCTTTTTTCAAGCAAGCTGCTTGGAACAGTCGGAATGTCGTTGTCAGGCCTTCTTTGTTGGGCGGCGGCAGCCCTCAAAAGCAGAGGAAAGCTTTGGGCTAACTGCTCTGCATCGAGATATCCCGGTCGAGATATTTGCGCCTGGAGACAAGCAAAAAAATTATTGAGCTTATCCAGTAACGGCCCAGATGCACCTCGGATATGATCAGCCAGCGTCTCACCGCCACCGCCTTTCAAGGTGTTGACCTTTGCCAGCCAAGCTTCCATCTGTTCCGCAATTTTTAAAATCTTTGCGGAGGCCTGCTCCAAGTCCGTTTCAACCAGCCGCAAGAACGACTCTTTGTCCGCCGCTGAGTCAAAACTGAGGATGCTGGCCATGAGAGCCGTCTCATCATTGAACAGCGGCGACCAATCGCCATGCTCTTTGTTTTTCTCATTGTAGAAACGAAGCCTGGAAGCGAATTGCACAGACATAGCCAGCAGCATGTCCATGCTTCGTTCCTCGATGCGGAAATAATCTGTGTCGAACGCTGGCGACAGCCTGTCTGTCTGCTCTGTGCCAGGACGTACAGGCAACCCATAGAGGATATTGCCAGAAAAACGCTGGCTGCCATTGTTTGACTGCTTCATCAGATCTCCTGCATAAGGCAACAAGAAGGATTTACAGTAAGGCGCAAGCAGGTAAAAGCGAAGTTCCAATCAGCAAGAGAAAAATCCAGCTCGTTTGCCAAGGAATTTGGCTCGGCCAGAAAGGAGTTCTCCTCGGCAGAAGAGAAGTTCGGCTTGGCCAAACTGCTTTCCGGGTGAGTAAGAAAGGAGTTTGGCCGACTCAAACTCCTTTTCTAGTCGGACAGATTCCTTTGCGGCTTACCAGAACTCCTTTGGTACTCGGCCAAACTCCTTTCTTGCCGAGTACAACTTCTTGCCAAGTCGCTAGAACTCCTCTTTGGCCGAGGAGAACTCCTTTGCAAACGAGCAGAAAACGAGTATTGCACCAGAAGAAACCAGTTTGCTCTCTGCTGCAAGAAGTCTAATCTCTGATGTCAGTTCCTTCCTGAAAGTAAAAAGGATAGACCATATTGCTTCTACTGTTCGTAGTTCTGATAAGATATTCAAGCTGAATCAGCAGGCGGCCTTGGTTGATCTCCGTCTCATCAACCTCTACCCGCAGCAGAGTGATTCGAGGTTCAAAAAAAAGAACCGCCCGTTCGATTAAATCTTTAATCTGTGTCCTTATGGTTTCATTGATATGCTCAAAAACCATTTTTTTTAGACTACAGCCGAAAGTTGGGTGCATCAACCGCTCGCCAGGTGCGGTGGAAAAAATAATCCGCAGGCTTTCTCTGATATCTTTGTCCTCGGAAACCATTTCCACATTCCGGTCAAGCGGGCTGAAGCGGGGTGGAAAGCTCCAGCCAGTGCCGAGAAAGGACTTATCTAAGATATCCAACCGTTATCCTCCGATCATCACTGTAGGAAAGCCGACTGTGATCGTGCCGCCGTGCGCTGTAGTATCACCCATTCTGGCTGCTGGTCTACCGCCGATGAGGACAGTAGCGGAACCCTTGACCACAGCATCAGGCGGGCCAACGCAAGTGCAGGCGTCACCTAACACAGCGGCAGGCAGTTTGCCAATCAGTACCGTGGGAACACCTGGGCCAACTATCGGCCCGCCTACATGCGGAATAGGTGATGGCACAGCAGGAGTCTGCATGGGGCAGGTGTGCATGGAGGTAATTCTGGCGGCGGGCGGCATGATTACTACCTTCCATCCATCAGTTAATCATGACAATGCCGCCTTTGACCGTGGTCTGCGCAGAAGCGGACAGCTCCGCCGTCGCATTGCCTTTAGCGGTGAAAGCAATGTCCGCCGTCTGGGAGACATTTAACCCTTTGGCTTTTAAATCCGCTGATGAGGTCAAAGACAGCGGGCCGGTCGCTTTGATGTCAATCTTGCCGGTTGCGCTGATCGAGATATCTCTTGGGCTACTCATGGTGATACCAGAATCATTCATCTCAATCTTGTTGCCGTTCTGATCTTGCAGCAGAATGCCCTTGTCTTGGTCACTGATAACCATCTTGTTGCCGCCTGGAGTTTTGACAGTGATCACTTTTTTTTCTTCGTCAAATTCCAAAGTCAGCTTTTCACGAGTGACTAACGCCTTGATGTTGTTGGGAGCCGCAAGGGTGTAAAACGGTGCTCTTTTGCTGCTGTGCAGGCTGCCCAAGATCACTGGATGGGATGGGTCATTATTAAAGTAACCAAGAATGACTTCATCGTTGATTTCCGGCACGATGAAGCTGCCAAAACCGCTTGAAGCATAAGATGAGGCAAGTCTAGCCCAAACTCCTTCTGTCGTTGCCTGCATCACCGGAACTTTAACCTGGATTCGATGATGGCCCAAGGGATCACCATCCAACTTCGTCACCACACCCACTTGCAGCCCTTCTACCGCAGGCAACAGGCCTGAGGCCTGAGGTGTGCTAAGATCGCGGCGGTCGGCAAACCAGTCTGGTGAGATGCCGAATTCGGTTTCAGTCAGCCAGTTGCCGTCCCTAATCTCATGGCGCACTGCGCTGACAAAAACTTGACCATTGAAATGATCACCCACGCCTTTCACCTCAATCAAACTGCCCACCTTGGCCTTGCCGCTGCCTTGAAACTTCATCCGGCCACGAATTCTGGACAGGCCAGATTTTAGCCTACTCCCTTCAGCCCATTTTTTGAGAAAATCCGGTTGCAAAACGGTTCCACTTTGCAGCCGGGAAACAGGTGATGATAAAGTTTGCGACAGGACAGCGGACTGGAGATCGCCCTGCTGGTTGAATGCTTGCGGATTCACTTGCTGTTCTACAATTTTTTGAGTTGCAGGATCCCAGGCAATGCTCTTGAACGCGGCAAGTTGACTTGCCACATCCATTTCAGAAAAAAACTCGATCAAATCCAAGCCGTACTCAACTTTCAGTGCAGGTGCCGTACTTGTGTCTGGCACCTTGACGGTCACTGCGGCATCATCAACAAAAACCAGCATCCCCACAGCCTCGGCGCGGGTGAGCATGAAATCCCAGTCCGTGCAGTAATACTGCACTAATTCAGAATGAATTGCCCCGCTGTCATCGACTTTAGCTTGTAGTCCGCTGTGATTGCCAATTAAACTCTTAATGATATTGCTATCGCTCTTGTCGATATAATTGGCATTCTTGCGTTCAATTGTCATAGCAGCCGCTTTGTCGCGACATTCAACAATCAATAGAGAGAAATCACTGCCGATACTGACTGCATGACTGACAACTATCCCTTGAAAAATTGTTTCTTTATTCTCGTCTTCATAGCCAACATCAATTTTGACTTCTTTGCCAGGGTTAAACAATCCGTTGCTGCTGATCGGAAAAACTTGGTCGGCAGCATCTCCGTCAATAATCACTATGCGGGCAGAGGCAATCCTGTTGACCGCTTTGCGGGTTTCCACGCTGAGGATTGGCACTGTACCTGGCACTTCCGCTCCGCCGCTGAACACAGACAGCCGAACTACGCCGCCGCCCTCTATATTGGGAGATACAGGCATACGTTCAGCTCAAAGGAGGAAATTTAAGTTTAAGCCCTGGGTGAAGTGCTTGCGGGCTATTTAGGCCATTGATCCTGGCTACTTCAGGATAATAAGCAGGATTGCGGTAAATGCGATGACAAAGCAATGGCAAGGTGTCACCAGCCTGTACTTCAACAAGATGGGTGAGGTCAGGGGAAGATTTATTGGCCCGCAGAGCCTCCTCTTCCTTGCTCATATACCCTTTGAAAGAAAGTGAGGTTGAAGCGCGTAACGGTTCGCCGCTTGGTTTAAATAAAGTATATTGCAACGAAAGAGATTCGAGTCTGCCATAAAACAAAAAACTTCCCCAACATATGCAAACCGGCCTAGTCTGATGCTCGTCACCTTTGTATATATATACAATATTTTTAAATTTACTCACTTCTTCTTTAACAGTTTTTCCTGTAGAATTACTAATAACACCTGTACCGTCAAATCTTATATTGAAAGAAAGTTTTTCAGCATTAATACCGTTAAATTTTTCGTCGTTGCCGATTCTTGCTATCGCATCGCTCTTGCTGTATCTTATTGAATGATCATGTGTTACTAATGAAGGATTAATCATAACTTGCAAAGACTCACCTGTTATCTTGCTTATGTTGCCACTGTTATCTACAGAGCAGGGCATGATAGTCATCTTTTCCAGTTTTGCCATGTCTTAACGTTCCTTTTCCCTACGGATAATTTCAGCGATCAAACCTCTACACTGATTAAACAATTCTGTTTTAAGCTGCTCTGTATCGTCGCGGCTCGTATCTGCTCTGTCCTGTACTTGATTTTTTTCTATAATAGTTTTAACTATTAGCTGTCGTACTTCTATAGACATTTCACATCACTCTTGTCAGTATGTTGTAATTAAATTCTATTTTTTCTACTGCAACATCGTTTTTGGTGGAATTGAATGGTTCAATCTCCCATTTAACTGGCAGCGCATTCTCCACTAACCAGGCACGCAGAGGAGTGGTTTGCTCACCTAGTAAAAAAATCTGAATATTTTTACTAGTAAATGAGCTTGAAAAATCACCTTCAAGTACCTCTTTACACCAAAGACTCAATAAGGAATTTAACGAGACTAGCCCTCGTTTTAAAATTAACCTGGGATGTTTGATAGCCTTAGGTAGGCGATGCACAAACCTATTTTCCCCCCCCTCAGCTATATCTTCAGTCTCAAGCTCGGCATCAAGCCCAGATACTTCCTGGAAGGAATTATCAAATAAGTTTCCTAAGTCTGCCCCAAACACTACACTGAAATAAAACGCGACAGGAGGATATTCGTCTATAACCTGGGGCGATGATGACATGTATTCTGCTTATATCTTTAAGTTAAACCGGGCTTTATACGTAAAAAGCCCGGCTGTACAGAATGTACCAGCAATGGTTAATTATGCATTGGCAATAATAATCCCCTCGTGGGCGATCTCTATGCTTTCCACAGCCACTTCATTACCATCAGCCTTCAGGTCGGTGCCAGTTATCTTGGTGGGCCAAGCGTTTTTGAGAGTCCATACCATTGTGGGTGCACCTGCTTCATCAAGCAGGCTAATAGTGATAGGTATTCTCTTGATAGTGTTCAATTTAATTTGATTGAACCAATCCCAGAACTTGTTGTCTTTTGAGAAGACACCCTTCTTCATCGTCACATTGCCAGACTTCTTGATTCCAGGCATTTTGACAGTCGAGAAATCCTTACTGTTTCCGCTCCGGTACTCAATAATCTGGGCTTCAATATCAAGACCAGAAACTTCCTGAAAAGACATCTCGTTGGCATCCCATTTGACTTGAAAATAGAATTTTGGCAACGGCCACACACTAGTGGACTGTTTGGATCCGTCATCTGCCATAATTGATTCCTCCACATTTTTATTGAGAGTTCGGCATCATGATTTGATACCGAACAATTTATATCCGTGCTGGATGACGATGCATCCGATGCTTTTTTACCACTGCTTATGACTTCTGCATCTGCTGCTGGAAGGTGATTTCAATGAACTCAGCCGGACGAATCAAGGCTACCAAAACCGTGATCCTTAAAATCCCTTCAAGGATATCCTGAGGAGTCATAGTTTCACCTAAACCAATATAGACACTGAAGGCATCTGCAGGACTTGCACCTGCAAGGCCTCCGCGTTTCCAGATACCTGTTAGGAAACTGGTGATCATGCTCCGCATAGTCACCCAGGTATTGGCATCGTTGTTGTCAAACACATAGGCTTTAGAAGCCAGGCGGATAGATTCCTCCAGCATGATCATAGTGCGGCGCACGTTGATATATCGCCAGTCCAAGCTGTTGCCGTCCAATGTCCGTGCTCCCCAAACTAAGGTGCCTTCACCAATAAAAGGCCGGATAGCATTGATAGACTTGCCCTGTGTAGTAACGTTAAGGTCTTCCTGATCATCATGGGTAATGTTAACCGTAGGCGATACGACACTGCTCAGGCTGACATTAGCCGGGGCTTTCCACACTCCCCGCGAATTATCGACCATCGTGTAGATGCCAGCCATGGCCGCAGCAGGCGGCAGGGTATTGAGCTGACTCTTCATCTCGCCAAGAATGCTGTTAAAGAGGGGACTCATGGCGATTAAGCTCTTGTTCAGTAGGGTCTGATGGGTAGCGATTTCATCCGTACTCCCGCATTCCTTTGCCCACTGCTCATCACCATAGCCGATAGAGTCAACCGCTTTCCTCCGTTGCTCTTCTTTCACAGAAGCAGGTTGCTTGTCGTCTGACTTTTCAGAAAGGCCCAGCTCTTCCCTGATCAGTCGCATGAGTTCCTGTTTATCTTCAATATTCTGATAGGACAGCGAGCTGTCCTGAACAATGGCGGTGTTTAGCCAAGGATAATAGGCAGCAGAAAAATCCAAGAAGTTAATGCCCAGGGCATCACGGAACTCAGCAATACAGTCACCATCTGGATGCTGACGAGGCTTCCAGCCATTATAGACATCCAGAATAGCGAAGCGGTTTTTCATTTTGCCGCCGCAATGGGCAAGCATATCCTGCTGCACAGAAATGCAGTTGGCTTTATCCAGGAGAACAGCATCCGGGATGACCACCATAGTCGGCTCCTGTTCCCTGACTAACTGCTGAATGCCGTTTTGGAGCTTGGCTGTCTCCACATCCTGCTGATAATTACCGACTGAGACGATATAGCAGGCTCCGCCACCATTCTGGAAGAAAAGCTGCATGGAGCGATAAAGGAGATATTTGCCGCCTGCTGGTCCAGCTATCTGGGCCAAGGCAAACTCTCTCCGCTTGCCTTTGATGACCATAGAGAAAGTCGGCTCCGGCGACTTCTTGTCCTTCTCCTCTTCGGCAGTGTCTCCTGCGGCTTTCTCCTTGTCCGAGGTAGCTCCTAGTTCTGCCAAGGAGAATTTAGGCACTGGCGGGCCACCAAAATAGCTCTGAAACTCAGTCATCGAGCTAATGCGCCACGGCTGATTGAGCAGTGACTTGCCTTTATTGTCCGCCTGTTCAGTGTAGCCAATAAAGGCTGGTACAGCTGTGGCAACCTCGACAATGGAATTCGAAAAGGCGTTTTTCTCAACTATGTAAACGCCTGGTGTTTTCATCGCCCCCATACTTTCTCCTTTTTCGGTTGACTTGCTTTGTTTTGCCCTGCTTCAATAGTTGATAAATATTTCTGACAGCTCAACGTGCTTCCCTTCAAGACATTCTTGCTGAAACTGCTCTGCTCCGGCATTCTTCAGCCGCTTAATCAGCACCTTCTCGCCACGAAGACCTTGCTGCCGCAGTTGAAAACGGTTCTCTGGTCGATCACGCAATGCGATGAGATCGGTTGAATAAAAGGCTACCGCAGATGTGTCAGGAAAGGGCATCTGCATTCCAGCAGACTTGAACTGCACCTGTCCCTGGAGATCAACTATCCGTAGTTCATGCTCTGCCAGTGTACCGAACAGGTAATATTTCCAGTAGGTGCGACGAGCTGCCAAGGGTATCACATAATCAATGCCTACCGCATTGGTCAACGAGTGCTCGGACACGCTGATCAGGATAGTAAATACCGGTTTTCTGCCCAGTCTCCTCTCCAGTATCGCAGTCTTAGCTAAAACCAGTCCGTCTGTGCTCTCAGTGCTCTTCAGGCGGCTGTCATAACAGGTAACTGCCTCGGCAGATTGATCAGCAGGATCGGTATAGCAAGCAAACCACATATCCTGGGTATAAACATCAAAGGTAAAGAGCAACGCATTGTTCTCTACGGCCAGAAACGAGCGCAGGATCTCCACCGCATCAGTATCAAAGCAGAGGAGCAGACCCTGGCCATCAGTACGCAGCAGCAGGTGAGCCTTGTTGATTAACTGGGCGCAGGCAGGCGTGGGCACAAACTCAAGGTCTGGCCCTCGTGTGGTACGAAAGAAGGAATGCTGAACAGTAATCCTGAATAAGGGCTGCCAGGCCATATTCAGCTGCCCTGCACCGTCTGTTCTGTGTCACGAACCGCAGGTACAGCTGCTTTGATATCCTGGCCAGTAAAGGTCAGCAACCGTACTTTATATAGTGCTGAAGGTAGGTATTTCCCACTCAACACGCTCCACAAGCTGTTCAAGTCCTTGAGTGGGATGTTTTCCATATCAACAATCAATCTATCTACACGTGCATCTAGCTCCGGGGTATTCTGATGATCAAAAAGGGGATTGCGCTGAAAGAAGGCAATGGTGTTGGAGATAAACTTTAGGGCTTCGGGATAATTCTTCCCCCCAAAGCAAGCGGCAAACATGAGGTACAGATTGAGATACAGTGGCGGATACCTGGCCGGATGCCGTGCATCTCCCAGTGATCGTGCATCATGCCGCTGTGCCGCAGTTTCTTTTTCGATATTGACCAGAAAGACAACAACCTTGTTCTCGATATGCGAAACAACCGTGCCGTTCTGCTCTAAGAGGTTGGATACGACCACCACATCTTCGCTCAGGTCAAATTCATTTCTCAGGTATTGATTGAGCCGGTCAGTAATGGCGGCAACAGCCGTATCGATCATGAGGTGTGGTATCTGCTAATATGAGGATGAATCGCCTATATCTTTTCGACAATATAATAAAATATCCCGAAAGAGCAAGTAGAAAGCATCTTGCTGTGTGTATTTTTTACTCAGTGGCTTATTAGGCTGCGTTCATCCCCCAGTTACTGCGACAAGTACAGGTGCTATCATCCTATATCTAGGATGATAATCCGGCAATGTGCTCTCAGCACTATCTTTTTACCAGTGCCCGCACCACTTTTCCGTTGACATTCCCTCACTGCTATGTTTTGAACAGGATACTCGAGGTGCTTGCAGATCATCACTCGATAGCCGGAAAAAACATCGAGCGGGGCGGAAAAATTCATCGAGTGATGAGGGAAGGCTTATCGAGCGTAAGTTACCCTACCCATCGGTCGATGATCTATAAGGCCATCACTCGATGTTTTAAAATTCATCGCTCGATGATTTAAAAAACATCGCCCGATAAAAACAGAGCGGACACAGGTTGCGGGAAAACACCAACGGAGGAACAGGCGATGAGCAAAGAGGCTACGGAGAGAGGGGCTTGGAATCGAGAGATGTTCCTGTTCTCCCCAGATGCTTACCAGAGAGAACAGGATCTATAGATGCACGTTCAGAGGCAACGAGAATTACTTATGCTCCTCACCCTTCTCGTGTTCAGCCTTTTTCGGCTCTTCGTGTTTCTCACCTTCTTTCTTGTCCCCATGCGCGTCGCCATGACCTTCACCACCAGCCATTGCCTGCATCTGTCGTTTGGGGTTCTTCTCTACTTCAGCGAGAATGGTGCTCACCTTATCCTCTGGTAGCCACTCTACCTTGCCAGTGCCCACGTTATAAAGGGCACCAACTACCTTTACTTTACCATCCTTGGCCATCGCGCGCACTTTGGCACTTCTCATGAACAGATCATGCACGCTCTGCCAAACGTTCTCCACAATAGCCGCAGGAACGATATCCTTCTCCTCAGCCTTGGGGTTGTCGGCAATGGCCCGCTCAACTGCCGGTGCGATGTTATCTACCAATGGCGGAATGTTGATCTCCAACTCATGGCCATGTCCTTTAACTGCTGCGGTCACAGCTTTGACTGCACCACACTGGGTGTGGCCAAGGACCACAAAGAGCGGGGTGTTCACATGCGCAAGACCGTACTCAATAGAGCCTGCCTCGTCGGTATCTACGACGTTACCTGCGACACGGATAATGAAGGTATCCATGATACCAGTATCAAACAGACGCTCGACCGGTACTCTGGAATCTGAGCAGGAGATTACCGTAGCAAAGGCATGGTTGCCCTGATCTTCCGAGCCTGCCTGAGCCAGTCGTGCAGCATCGGTGTGTGGGTGCATGGACTTGCCACTAACAAAGCGCTCGTTGCCCTCCTTGAGCTTAGTCAGGGCCTGATCAGCAGTCAGATCAGTGGCAAAGGCAGGTGCAGCAGCCAGTGCCAACAAGCAGGCACCGACAACAGTTTTGATTACTCCTTTTTTCATGTTCTTTCTCCTGAAAGAGGGTAGTACAGCAATGCTTTCGGGCAATATAAGCCCAGCTTGCCTTCCTTTGTACGGAAGGTAGATAGTAGAGTCCATTATATAGGGAAGGGTGCTACTGTCAAGGGGAGGAACTGTGGTAGTTGCACAATTGCTCGGTGCTTAAAAGGCTGTTCTTGCCCAGCAGCAAGCACAGCCTTCAGTGATCCAGGGCAACTTATGTTTTATCTCCGCCCGTTGCTATGATGATTTGAGTTATCGCGATGCGGCCTGTCATGATGATAGTGCCAGCAACCAGAGAGCAGGAAGGTCACGGCAAGTAGGAGAACAGCTGTTTTGACAAACTTCATGATGATTCCCCTCGTATTACATGTGAATGGGTGCAAGGTTCCCTTCCTTAAGGAAAGGGAACCCTGGTACTGCTTGGATCAACTCACTACATCTTTTGCTCTGGGCCTGATTGCTGCGACGGAGAAGACTTGGGAGCATCCTGATGATACACGGTGCAAGCAGAGAACAGGCAAGCAGTAGCCAGCATCAGCACAACCAGTTTAACGATCTTCATAAATAAATCCTCAAGAGTTGATGGGAATAGGCATTTCATTATGAAATGCCCTACATACTATTGTCCGGTGTTGCCCTTACCGATAATGGCGGTAATGCCCACGATGGTGACGGCGATCATCGTAATAGTACCGAGGTGAATGCCGGTATCGATAGCTGGGCACCACAGGCACAACTACACTCGGTGCTGGCACCACAATACTCGGGCCTGGGGCAACAACGGCGGCATGTGGCGGGGAGTAATAGTAGCAACCACTTACGCCCAACAGAGTAACGGTAGCCGTCAGAGCTAGCAGTAGCTTTCCTGTCTTCATGATCTAACCTCCTGATGAGGGGTTGAAGGAATATCCTCACCCTCATTATAGACGGATGTCAGCTAATGCTCAACAGGATTCAGGGATAGTATCGCATTGACCTGGGATAATACGTCGGTGGCACACTGATCTGCGGTACTGAATAGTACGATGAGCTACTGTAATACGATCTATTCCCTGGTACAAAAACGCCAGACGTTGGCCGTTTGAATGGGTAATACCATTCAGTTGGATAGGGCATGGGCTGCATAGGCGGTGTGCTAAAACGTGGGCCTGAATAGCCGCCACCATAATAGCTACTGCTGTAGTTATTGTTATTGTAATAGCTCGTAGAGGTCGTCGGATAGGTTGGCCACGATTGGATAATCGGAACTGAATTATACGAAGAATAGCTGGGATACGTTAACGTTGAACTGGATGTGTAGGATGGCGTATAAGAGTAAGAGTAGCTCGATGTTGACGGAATAGTCAGCCAGGAGGTGTCATCCACTTGCTCCGTATAGGTAGATGACGAGCTAGACCAGGACGTGTCGTCGCTCTCCACGGTATAGTCAGATGACGAACTGGGATACGAGGTGTATTTATAAATGGTGGTCGGCGAGCTAGTCTCGTATTCGTATTCCGACGAGCAGTTAGAACAGGGTTGGCAGCCGCTAAGAACAGCGACAGCAAGAAGGGTGGTACAGGCAGTTAGCTTGGTCATACGCTCTTTCCTCCTCCAGGATTGAGGGAAATCCAAAAAACATTTACCCCATTGTATAATAAGCCAAGCGAATCCTCAAGGCTTTTTCGTAGTTGCCTGTAGCCTTGCTCTGAAGGCTGGGAAAAAGGCTACTCGATGCGAATTTGCCGCGTGCTGATTGCCCCTGCAAAAGAACGACTATCCCTCAGACAAAAGTACCACCGTTCTTTTTTTAAAAGTACTACCGTAAAGTAATCTAAACTACGGTAGTATTTTTATAGCCGCAGCGATATAAAATGATCAAGCAATCATTTTCATCCTATGAGTTGAATCTTACGGCCTATTCAGTAGATTTTCGCCGGAAAGTATGGAAATCAAAGAACGTGAAGGTTTGAGTTTTGAGGAGGCGGCAGTAC